>JAPLEC010000120.1 GCA_026391515.1 Bacteroidia bacterium
GTGTTATGTGCCGTGTTTTTATAATAGTCATTAATAAAATAAATTCATATGATGATGTTGAATTAAGGGTTTTGAATTTTGGTCAATCTACTCAAAATTGTTTGGTCTAGTCTAAAATTTATATATGAATTTTTATCAAAAGCACTAATGAATTTATTTATGTAAACAGTATTAGTTACTGTTGCTTGATAGAATGTATGATTATCAATAAATTCTGTTTTATCATATTCCAGATTAACAATTGGATTTGGCCATATATTCATTTTCTCTGAAGTAAATTTATTGCTATTGATCATAGTTACATATAAATCTGAAATCTTCTTAAAATCATTATTATACGTTTTAATTGTATCCCTTTTAGTAAAATAAAAATAGAATCCTTGATCTTTCTTTATTAAATTTTCATATAGTTGTAAAAGGATGTAATCAAACATCCGTATTAAATAATCACTTATTAAATATTTATTTAACAAACAGAAAAGGGATAATAACTCAAACGATTCTTTAAATTTTAGGATTAAATCACTAGGCAGTTTTTTATTCTGAATGTCATCATTGATTTTTTTTAATCTCCAAATAGAATTTATTAGATATCCTAAATCTGAGTTATTCCGCTGTGTTATCGAATCTAACCCCCAATTATTAGGAATTGGAGTTCTGGAAAACATCATTGTAAAAGCATTATCAGTTTTAGAATATGATTTTGTAGTTATTGGGTTTAATAATATTTCACCACAATGATAACAGACAAACAAATCCTTTGGCAACTCATTATTGCAAACAGGACAACTATAATCCTCTTTAACTGATTCAATTAAAGTTTCATTAATATTATAAAATGCCCCGCAACAATAACATTGGCCTTCTCCATAATTATTAGTTGTTGCCCATTTCGAGCCACAAATTAAGCAACTAAAAATATGTAGATCTAAAGCACTCTCTTTCTGCGAAAACATAATTGAATTTTTACAACCATCACAAACATAAGATTTCACATTAGAGTATATTTTGTGTGTGTTTTCACAAAAAGGGCAGATAATTGTCTTTTGTGGCTTAAAATAATAATATAGAAGCATTACAAAAGATAAAAGAAATATGAAAGGACTCGCTATAATTGTTATTAAAAATAGTATAAATGGAATAATCATAATACCACTAATCTTTGCCATTTCCGTAAAAGAAACACCAAAGTATCTTAATAAAAAAGCAATTAAAAAAACAATAAGACTAGCAATAAGCGCAGTCAGGCAGTCAGCCAATCGGGATTTAAAAGTTTTCCCAGATATTCCTTGAAGAGCAAGAGTATCTGTTAGATACGATTGATAGTTCAGTGAAATTAAATCTTCCATAATGATTAAGTTTAAGATTATATTATCTAGTAATACAAATTAACATGTTAGTTTCCAATATTTATCATTGGTCATATCTGGAATGTGTCGTCCTAAAATAGGGTTACACTTTTAGGTTAGACATAATTGATTTAAAGTTATATTTTTTTGATCTCTATTTTTCTTAAATCTTACTGGCCATTTCTTTACTTCTATGCTCTCCTGAATATGAGTCTGAAGAGGAGTCAAATATTTACAACTTTCATGTGGCCTTAAGTTGTTGTATATCCAGACAGACTTGTTAATTTCTCTTTGTGCCTGCTTCAGATCCGGGAGTTGATCACCCAGGTCAAATTCATATTTAAGAGTTCCATTAATTCTTTCAGCCACAGCATTTTCATAAGGATCGTGCTTGGTAGTCATGCTGATGTTTATATGGTTTTTTTCAAGGGTCTCAATGTAATCCGGACAACAATATTGTAACCCCCGATCAGAATGATGGATAAGGGATCTGTCAGGATACTTGCGGTTTTTGATGGCCGTTTTAAGAGCGTTTATGCAGTTGATTGCTTTTAAGTTATCTGAGAGCTGATAACCCACGATCTGCTTTGAGTAGGCATCGGTGATAAGGCTCAGGTAAAGGAAGCCCTCATGAGTCCTGATATATGTTATATCGCTAACCCAGACTTGTTCAGCCCGGTTTATCACAATGTCCTTTATAAGGTTCGGGTGCTTGTAATATCTATGGTATGAATTGGTTGTCCTCATATAGTTCTTTTTCTTTTTGATGAGCATTCCCTCTTGTTTAAGAATGGCCCCCAGTTTATCACGACCACATTTTATACCCTCTCGATCAAGAGCAGGTTTGATAAGGTGGTGAAGTTTTCTGGTACCTATTCTGGTCATCATAACTCTCTGTTGCTGAACAAGTGAGATAATTTTTTCTTTTGCTTTTTTCTTTCTGCCTGAGGCCCGTATACTTTTATAGTATGCCTGGCGACCTTTCCCGAAAAGCTTGCAGATTGCCTTTACTTTGATTTCGGATTCTTCTTTGAAGGCTTTTTTAGTTGCAGTCCGGGCAAATACTTTTTTACGACCTCTTCACCGTATTCCTCCTGGATGATCTCCATGATGTACTTGAGAGTCTTGTTCTCAGCGGTTGAAGCGCGCAGGGCAGCCTTGAGTTCGACAATCTCCTGTTGTGGAGTCTTTTCTCTCATTTTGTAGTAATTTTTCTCAAGATTACCATATTTTTTTGTCCAGGCCATTATGGTTGGTCTCCCAATCCCATACTTCCGTGTAATTTGTCTCTGGGACATCTGGCCGCTTTGGTAAGCTTCCACTACTTCCATCCTGAATGCATAACTGTAGATATTTGACCATCTTTTGTATGCAGGTACTTGTCCTATTTCCATGCTCATTCCTCCTTAGGTTGCTTTAAAAAGTGTCAACCTATTTCAGGACGAGACACAGCAGGCATGACGGTTAACGGCCCGGCAATAAAGTAAGTAAGTGTTGACCAGTTACCGGTAGCTGGATTTGTCCTTGTTGTGCGTTCATTCTTTATTAAGAGTTCATTTTCCTTGCCATGTCTGTAAAATATTGTATTGTATGGAATTCAAGGTATCCAACCTGGAAATGGTGAATTTTCTATTCCCGTTTTCTTTATTTGT
Source organism: Bacteroidia bacterium (assembly GCA_026391515.1). GTDB lineage: Bacteria > Bacteroidota > Bacteroidia > Bacteroidales > VadinHA17 > LD21. Next base: position 3,002 of record JAPLEC010000120.1, read on the forward strand.
TTCTACTCCTATCTTTAATCCGGCATAAGAAAGGTAGGTGGCATAATCAATCTCCTTGGTAGTATTAATATACTCGAATTCAGGAATTAATGAAATACCAGCAACCGATTCACATACCTGTTGAAATTCGGCATCCGTGAATCCGCGTTGTAGTTCTTTATAATAATGCCAGTATAATAGACGCATTACATCATCCAGGGACTTTTTATTCTGCGTGGCATGACGTATTGCAAAATCCAGTATCAATCCTATGACAGGCCCTTTGTCATAATAGGATATTGATTTATCAGCATCTTCACCCTGTTTGCCAAAAGGTCCATCACTCCAGGTATTAAAGCTTGCTTGAGTCAGGGACTGGTAGGAGCGACCCGGGTTATTCTCATAAGCATTGATACTGCTTTCAAAATTCCCAAAAAAATTTTGTTCACTGATTAATCCTGCTCTTTTTACAATTAAATACTCGTAATAAACAGTCAGTCCTTCACTTACCCAAAGAAGGTTAGTTTTGTTTTCTTTATCATAATCAAAGGGGCCCAATTCATATGGTCTTATACATTTAACATTAAAATTATGAAAATATTCATGGGCAAGGAAACTCATCATTCTGTTCATAGACTCTTTTTTGTCCAATCCGTTGCCATTAAAACTTACGGTAGTATTATTCAAATGTTCTATTCCTCCGTATCCCGGACCAATACCAATGAAAGTGTATTGTTTATAGGGTATGTCACCAAAAATTTCCACACCAGCCTGTACTATTTTTGTCAAGTTGGCTATAAACTTTTCCTTGTCAAAACTACCCAGTTTATAACCTATAAATCTATGTTCAATGCCGTTTATCTTAAAAGGAGGAAGCTCCTCTAAATTTCCTGCAAGTATGGGGCAGTCGTATAACATATCAAAATCTGATGCAAAAAATTCGTTTGTTTTTCCGGGAACAGGGTCCAGCCCTGTAGCAATTCTGCTCCATTGCTTATTGATAATCAACTTCACTGAAACAGGTGTATTGATATGCTCTTTTATATACAGGAATGCCCCAGCTGGTACTATATAACCATGTGTACTGTCTAAATAGTTATTGGCAACAAACTTCCTGTCTGCTTTTACATCATAGTTTACTTTGAAAGGTGTTCTTTTTTCAACGGTGATTTGCCAGGTGTTATCGTTTGGGCTTTTCACAGATATAGCATTCCCATTTTTATCTTTTGCCGAAAAATTTGTTACTTCTTTCGCATAATCCATAATCTGGTAGTATCCGGGTGTCCATTTTGGCATTTTAAAATCAATTGTATCCTTGATCCATCCTCTGCAATAGAGCTCTATATGATAATAATGATTGGACGGTTCAGGCATGGAAACTGTATATTGCAAAACAGGATTACTCTTTTGTTCACTGATTCTATTGTTCGAGGAAGAACATACAGTTAGAATTAGAAGTAAAAAAGATATCCGGATTCCACGATTAAGAGCAAATTGACCTTTTTTCATAATCTATAATCTAATTTTTCATAATTCATTATTTGAAAAACTTCCAGCAAATTTAATTATATCACCAAGATTTCATTTATCAATTTATGGTCTGTGTTGTTTCACATGACGCACAACAGCCCGACAATCCTGCTTTTTGTGAAATAGCGGGATAGTCCATTTTATTTAATCTATCTTCGTCTCATTCTCCATCTGAATGAAAAGATCGCGAGTACAAATAATACCAGTGCATAAATAAGGATAAAATAAAAATTGCCCAGTATATCTGAGAATGAAGATCCGGTTAAAAGTCCTTTTGAAGCATCAACTGCATGAGCGAAGGGAAGCGCATAACCAATAGTCTTAAAAACACCACCCATCATTTTCAGGGGAGTCCATGCACCACAAAACAAACCAATAGCAGTAATAAGCAAAGAACCAACTCCTGCTACCTGATTTACAGTGAAAAAAGATCCCAGTATCATTCCTAAACATATACATATCATGGCTGTAAAAAAGAAGATGATACAAGCTAAAATCAGGTTTTGATAAGTTGCTCCAAGTATTGCCCCGATAATGAGACAAATTCCTGTTTGAAACAGTGCAAGAGGTATAAAAGGCAGGATGTAGGCCAAAATAAAATCGGATGGTTTTAAAGGGGTAGTAAAAAGTCTTGTCAATAAAGCACTCTGCTTATCCTTAGCCAACAGCATGGCTGAAAACATAATCATAAATGCATAACAGAAAATAATAATTCCAGGTGTAAGCGTTTGAGGGGAAAACATGTCCAATTGTACTTTTTTGTGAATAGAAGAAAAAAGTATCAGTAAAGCAATAGGCATAGCTAATCCTAAAAGCATAGAAACAGGATCCCTGTACACTTCTTTTATGTTTCTACTGGCCAAACTAATGATTTTCATTTTTAACCTCCTTCCTGGTCAAATGAAGAAAAACCTCCTCAAGCGTTGGTTCCTGCATTTGGATCCCTTTAATCTTGATATTTTTTGTCTGCAGATAATTAATTATGGAATAGAAATCCAGTTCAACAGAATTAATCACAATACTGTTCATAGTAGAAATTACTTCCATTCCTTTATTCTTCAGACCGTCAAGGATATCGGAAGAAATATCGTCTGCAGAGATTTTAAGAGATTGAATACTCTCGTGTTTATGCTTTAATTCAGCAGATGTTCCTGAAGTAATTATTTGTGCATTGTCTATAATGGCAATATGGTCAGCCAGAGAGTCAGCTTCTTCCATATAGTGAGTTGTCAGAAGAATTGTCTTTTCTCTTTTTAATTTATTTATGTAATTCCATACAGATTTTCTGGCATGAGGATCGAGGCCTAATGTTGGTTCATCCAGAAACAAAATTTGAGGTTCTGACATTAAAGCAATCGCTATGCTTAACCTTATTTGCATGCCCCCGGATAGTTTTTGTGCCTGATCTTTTCTGTCTTCCAGCTCCATTAATTCCATCAGATTTTTGGCTCTTTCGATCGATAGACCTCTTTTAAGTCCAAATACACCACCAATCAGCAGAAGATTTTCTTTGGTATTTAAATGTCCAGCAATTGCAGTCTCTTGTGGTGAAACACCAATTATTCTTTTTATCTCTAAAGGACTCTTCCTGATGTCGTAACCCATAATCTCTGCTGATCCGGATGAAGGCCTCAGTAAGCAACAGAGCATTTTGATAGTAGTCGTTTTCCCGGCTCCGTTTTTACCGAGTAATGAAAAAATTTCACCATGATTAATTTCGATATTTATAGCATCTACTGCATTTCTTTTACCAAATCTCTTGGTCAAATCGTTTGTCTTTATGGCAATGCTGGTGTTCTCCATTTCATTAAGAAGTTATATCAGTTTTACGGTATTTGAGCACCCAGAGTGTTAACATACAGAGAATAAAGTGATTGGCTTGCAGTCATAAATAATCGGTTATGTTTTGTCCCGCCAAAGCAAAGATTCGAACAGATCTCCGGTAAACAAATTTTTCCGATTAATTTTCCGTCAGGTGCGAAGATGTGCACTCCGTCATAACCTTCACCACCACCCCCGGCAGCAGCCCAAACATTACCGTCAATGTCGCAGCGGATTCCATCTGACCCACCTTTACCCATGTCACAGAATAGTCTGCTATCTGAAAGCTTTCTCCCTTCAAGCACATTAAATACTTTGATTGGTTGTGGCTTATCGTCCGGTTGACCAGTATCGACGATGTAAAGAAGCTTTTCGTCAGGAGAAAAACAGAGTCCATTGGGACGAATGAATTCATCGGTTACTACTGTCGTTTCTCCAGTTGATGGATCAAACCGATAAACATTAGTTGGCAATTCAAACTGATCTAAATGGCCTTCATAATTTGAAAGGATTCCATAACCCGGATCAGTGAACCAAATACTTCCGTTAGAGTGCACAACAACATCGTTGGGTGCGTTCAATCGTTTGTTTTGGTACTTGTCAATCAGCACTGTAATTGAGCCATCAGGTTCAGTCCGTGTAATACGCCGTGTATCGTGTTCGCATGTGATCAATCGTCCTTGCCGATCTCTCGTGTTTCCGTTCGAGTAATTTGAAGGAGATCGAAACTTACTTACTTTTCCTGTTTCTTCTGTCCATCTTAGAATAGTATTGTTGGGGATGTCACTGAAGAGTAAAAACTTGCCGTCGCCGAACCACACCGGTCCCTCTGCCCAACGTGCACCAGTCCAAAGACGCTCTATAGCTGCATTAAACTGGCAATACTTTTCAAATCGTTTGTCAATAGTTACGATAGCTGGATCAGGATAACGCTTCTGTGGTACAGGAGATAAGTCACGATAAGATGTAATCAGAGATGGTGCTATGAAAGCACCGGCAGCTGTTGTCGCGAATGTTTTTAAAAAGTGCCGACGGTCCTCAAATCCACAAAGATTTTCCTGAATAAGAGGTTTAATTGAGTCATTAATGTAATTTTTCATAGGCCCTATAAGAGTTTTTAGTTCAAAGTTTAAATGTAAATCCAATGATATTTCATAATCATGCTTTTAATAGCCGCTAACGGCCGGGCAATCCCGCTTTTTGTGAAAAAGCGGGATTGTCCCTGGTATAGCCAGTGCTTTTGTTATTAATTCAGTTATAAGTTCAACCTAACAGGTCTTACATTTATTTATTAAGTCTCAGATAATAAATTAAATAGATCGATATTCAGATATACTACCTCTTTGCCGATTTTTTTTGGAATCATTATCCCCAACTCCTCCATTTGCGTTAGATACTTTTTTGCTGTATTAATACTCTTGATATCATGAGATAATAACTTTTTTGGACTTGTATATGGTTGTTCAAAGATTTTTTCTATTGGTTCTTTATGGATGTGGGGTAATTTTTTATTCAGCAGGGCATAAGTTTTTTGGAATAAATTGTCAATGTCATTTATTTTATTCAGAGTATAGATAGATGTCTCTTCAATTGCTTTAAGCATATATAGAATCCAATCTTTCCAGTTTCTTAAAGTGGTAACATTATTAAGCAGAGAATAATAATCATCTTTGTTTTCAATAATATATGCACTTAAATATAGAAAGGGGACCTCTAATAGTTTTTTCTGAATCATTAGGAGAATGCTTAAAATTCTTCCGGTTCTTCCGTTACCATCTCTGAAAGGGTGGATTGCTTCGAACTGATAATGAGCAACTGCAAGTTTTATTAAAGGGTCATATGAATATTTTTTGTCATCATTTAAATATACGATAAGATTTTCCAATTTTTCTTTGATTACTTTTTTCCCTCTCGGAGGAGTATAAACAGTAGTTCCTCCTAAAGTACCGGATCCTCTTTTCTTTATAATCGTTTCTGTCTGTAGAGGACGGATACCATCTTGAACCTCCTTTATTTCCTGGTAGATCTTTATCATCAAATCTATATTAAATCTATTATTCAAACTAATATCATGATAACCTTTCCAGAGTGCCTGGCGATATCTTAATACTTCTTTTGCATTTCCTTTCAATCCGCTATGATTTCCAGTAAGTGCCTTATATAGTTCATCATCGGTTGTAAAAATGTTTTCAATCTCTGTACTGGCTTTCGCTTCCCTTAGAGCAATAGTATTGACCAACATGGATAGATTTGGAAGTTTTTTAGCAAAACCTTTCAACTCTGCCAGAGCTTTGTTTGCTTTAATAACAGATTGTAAAATCTCAACAGTTACAATTTTATCATCCGGAGGGGGTAATAACGGTAATTCATTGTAAGGTTGATTACGATCGTATGGAACTTGTTTTGACATTAGGAATTATTTTTGTCAAAAATAGTAAAAATATGATAGATTATTAGTTTATATGTCAAAATATATCAAAAATTGACAAAAAGTGAAAAAAATGTCAAATTGTGACCGCAAGGATCATTAGTGTCAGAATTATGGGAAATTTGACAGTTGAAGTCTTTATTAATTCTATTTACAACTCTATTCGAATTCGTATAAGTCATAGAAATTAAGAATAGGATGTAAATTTGATACTATTATTCAAAAACACGAACATATGAAAAAGGGATTTTTTGGGGATTATATAAAAAGATGCGTAACAATTCTAATCAGGCAATTATCGCACATTTCCGACCGGATCTTCCTCGTTTCTATAACTAATAATGAGACGGAAGTTTATAAAGTCCTTAAAGTCCATAAAGTCTTTAAAGTTCATAAAGTTTTAAGATCTAGAGCTTACTTTGTCCTCCGAAGCTTTAGCAAAGGAGGAGCGTTAATTCGTTAGACGGTAGCCAGTAGCCGGACTTATTTACTTTAGCATTGACTGTGTTATGTACTGTTTTATTTTGAGATGCTTTATTTATTCACTAAGGGTTTTCAGGCTTCAAATATTTTTCAAGAAATTTTTCCATTGCACCATAAAAATCAAATTTATTTTCCTGGTTCAGATATCCATGGCCCTCATTATCTTTCAGCATATATTCGACTTCAACACCTCTGCTCCTGAGTGCATTTACCATCTGATCGCTTTCTGCCTTATTCACCCTCGGATCGTTAGCTCCTGCAGCTACAAACAAAGGCGTCTTAATCTTATCCACGTGAAATACCGGAGAGGCTTCTGCCATTAACAAACTGTCTTTCTCAGGGTTTCCAACCATTTCATAAATCTGGTCCAGATATGGTTTCCAGTAAGGCGGAACCGTTTTCATCCAGCTGAACAGATTAGCCACACCTACATAATCTACAGCACAGGTATATAGATCCGGAGTAAAGGCAACCCCGGCTAAAGTGGCATACCCGCCATAACTGCCGCCATAAATAGCAATTCTTTTAGGATCTGCTATGCCTTCCTTTATTAAGTACTCGACACCATCAGTTATGTCATCCTGCATTTTTTTACCCCATTCTTTAAAGGATGCTTCCCAGAACTTCTTTCCATACCCTGTGCTTCCCCTGTAATTCATCTGTAATACTCCATAACCCCTGTTCGCCAAAAACTGTACTTCAGTATTATAATACCACCCATCCCTGCCCCAGGGGCCGCCATGCGGATTAACCACTATCGGTATTTTTTCAGCTTTAATTCCTTTTGGCAACGTAAGATAACCATGAATGGTCAACCCATCCCTTGAGGTATAGGTAATCGGCTTCATCTC
>JAPLEC010000351.1 GCA_026391515.1 Bacteroidia bacterium
CATCAGTTTATTATAATCGTGCCGATAGCGTCGGGATAGGTTTTAACAGAACTTCATCCGGAAGTAATGCTGTATCACAATATTATCAGCCTGTAAGAGATATTTTTGAAAAGATTGAAACCTGTCCTGAAAATCTGTTACTGTGGTTTCATCATGTACCATGGGATTATCAGATGCGTTCAGACAGGATTTTATGGGATGAAATGTGCTTTAAATATCAGGAAGGAATAAATTCTGTGAGATGGTTGCAGAGTGAATGGGAAAAAACAAAAGGCATCGTCGATGATGAAAGATTTGAAAAGGTAAAATCGTTACTTTTAAAGCAGGAAAGAGATGCAAAAATATGGAAAGATGCCTGTATACTTTATTTCCAGACATTTTCCAAACGGCCAATTCCTGAGGGTATCGAAAAACCTGAGAATACTCTCGAATATTACAGAACATGCAGATACACAGATATTCCAGGAATAAGCGGAAGGTAAAAGACAATCCTCCTTCGCTAAAGCTACGGAGGACGAAGAAAGATAAAAGAAACAGTAATGAAAAAAGTAGCAGTTATAACAGGCGGTGCATCCGGAATTGGGTATGCGATAGCAGAGAAATTTGTCAAAAACAATATACAGACAATGCTGGTTGGCCGGAATAAAGCAAAGCTCAGAGAAGCTACCTGCGAGCTCGGCAAACTTGCCGACTGGATATTATGCGATCTGACGCAACTGGATGAGATACCGGGGACTGTTCAAAAAATCATTGATAAATTCGGAAGAATCGATATTCTGGTAAACAATGCAGGAGTACATCTTAAAAAAGCGATGACTGAAGTAACAGATAAAGAGTACCAGGATGTTATACTTACAAATCAGACTTCTGTTTTCTGCCTTACACGATCAGTAGCCGGATTCATGCAGGAGCAGGAAGGAGGTTGTATCCTGAATATCAGTTCAATGGCTTCAATTTACGGTTTACCGTATGTAATTGCTTATACAGCTTCCAAATCTGCAATTGAAGGTATGACCAGAGCTATGGCAGTCGAACTTTCACCTTTGGGAATCAGGGTGAACTGTATTGCACCGGGATTTATCAGGACAAATATGTCGTCAGTTGCACTGGATAAAGATCCGGAACGTAAGAAAAAGGTTCTTTCCAGAACACCTCTTGGAAGACTCGGCAATCCCGAAGAAGTGGCCCATGCAGCATATTTCCTGGTATCTGACGAAGCCTCTTTTATTACAGGTGTTGTGTTGCCGGTTGATGGAGGAAATTCGATAGGATTTTAAAAACGGCGACAGACTACCGGCGACCGGTAACCGGCAACAGGCAACAGGAAGAAGGGAGTATATAAAATCCCCTCCTCGGAGTGGTAGGGGTGAGTTAAAGAATAAAATATTAAACTAATTAACTTATAGAATCTTGTTATCGTGAAAATTACAGATGCTAAAGTGATAGTATGTTCCCCGGGAAGGAACTTTGTAACACTGAAAATATTTACCGATGAAGGTATTTACGGGCTTGGTGATGCCACACTAAATGGTATGGAAAAAGCTGTAGTGTCTCACCTGGAAGAATACTGCATTCCTGCCCTGAAAGGCAAAGATCCACGGAACATTGAAGATATCTGGCACTATTTCTACAAGGGAGTTTACTGGAAAAGAGGATCAGTCAGCATGACTGCAGTCTCTGCAATCGATCTGGCTCTCTGGGATATAAAAGCAAAAGTATTAGGCACACCTTTATATAATATGTTAGGTGGAAAAAGCAGAAATAAGATCTTGGTTTACTGCCATGCTAATGGTAAAGACTCTGAAGAAACAATTGATAAAGTGGGGGAGAAAATTAAAAATGGATTCAGGGCTGTAAGGGTTCAGTCAGGAATCCCTGGGATTGACCACACTTATGGCGTACCAAAAGATAATAAACCTTACGAACCTGCTGCAAAGGGACTGGCTCATGAAGAGTACTGGGATACTTCGAAATACCTGAATTTTCTTCCCTCATTATTCCGTAAGGTGAGAGATGTTTACGGGGAAAATATTCACCTTCTGCATGATGCTCATCACCGTTGTACACCTATAGAAGCTGCAAGACTCGCAAAAGAGCTTGAACCATTTCATCTTTTCTGGCTTGAAGATCCTGTTTCGGGAGAGCTTCAGGAAGGACTAAGGCTTATCAGAAAACATTCGACAACTCCTGTTGCAATCGGAGAGGTTTTCAATACAATATATGATTACACAACTTTGATGACGGAACAGCTTATCGACTATATCAGGATGCCCCTGGTACATGGCGGAGGAATAACACATCTGCTGAAGGTCGCAGCAATGGCTTCTGTATATCATATCCAGACAGGATTTCATGGAGCTACCGATCTCTCACCGGTTAACCTTGCAGCCGCACTTCATTTCAATACAGCAATAAACAATTTTGGAATTCAGGAGTATATGCCTCACCAGGAAATCGTAAATGAAGTATTTAAAGTAAATTATAATTTTACAGACGGTTATTTATTTATTGATGATACCCACGGGATAGGAGTAGATATTGATGAGAAGAAAGCAGCGAAATATCCTTATGAAAAGGCTTCACTTCCCGTAAACAGAAAAACAAACGGAACAATGTTTTACTGGTGAAAAATAACTCTGTGGCTCTCTGTGCTTCTCTGTGGAACTCTGTGTAACAAAAAGATTTTTAAGAACTTACACAGAGAGACACAGAGAACCACAGAGTTACACAGAGAAGAACAATTAATTCTTAGACTATGTTATTATTAGGAATCGATTTAGGAAGCTCATCTGTCAAGGCTTCGGTAATTGACGGTGAATCAGGTAAATGCCTTGCTTCAGCATTTTACCCCAAGGATGAAATGAAGATCATTGCAAAAAAGCCCGGATGGGCCGAACAGGAGCCGGAAACCTGGTGGACTAATTTTAAGGCTGCAATAGCTGACTGTAACAGCCAGCTTGGAGCAAAGAAAAAACAAATCGGTGCAATCGGGATTTCTTACCAGATGCACGGGCTTGTCACTGTGGATAAAAACTTTAAGGTGATTCGTCCATCAATAATATGGTGCGACGGCAGAGCTGTTGAGTATGGCGAAAAGGCCTTCAATGGCATTGGAAAGGACTTTTGTCTTTCACATCTGCTGAATTCTCCTGGAAATTTCACAGCAACAAAGCTAGCCTGGGTAAAAGAAAATGAGCCGCAACTGTATTCAAGAATTCATAAAATAATGCTTCCTGGAGATTATTTTGCATTGCGAATGACAGGAGAACCATTGACAACATTTTCAGGTCTTTCAGAGGGTATTTTCTGGGATTTTCAGAGAAATGGTGTATCGAAGGAGCTGATGGAATTCTTTGGCTTTGATGAAAATATTCTTGCGACTGCAGTACCATCTTTTTCTATCCAGGGCAAGCTTTTAAAGAGTGTTGCCTTTGAGCTTGGATTGCCTGCAGGAATACCGGTTTCATACAGGGCTGGCGACCAGCCAAATAATGCATTATCGCTGAATGTCCTTGAACCCGGCGAAGTGGCAGCTACCGCAGGGACCTCCGGTGTTATCTATGGAGTAACTGATAAGAAGAAGCACGAGCCATTATCAAGAGTTAATACATTTCTGCATGTAAATCATTCCGAATCTGCTCCACGTTCCGGAGTACTGCTATGTATAAGCGGTACAGGTATTCTTAATTCGTGGCTTAGGCGGAATACCGGCAATAACCTGTCGTACAATGAAATGAATGACCTTACCGAAAAAGTAAATCCAGGTTCGGATGGTCTTTCAATTTTACCTTTTGGTAACGGAGCAGAGAGGATGTTAGGAAACAGGGACGTTGGTGCAAGAATTTTTGGATTAAATTTCAATACTCACACTAATGCTCATTTATTCAGAGCAGCCCAGGAAGGAATCGTCTTTTCGATCAGATATGGACTCGACATTATGAAAGAGACCGGAATTGTACCTAAAGTAATCAGAGCAGGAGCGGCAAACATGTTCCAGAGCCGGATATTCAGAGAAGCTTTATCCTGCATTACAGAAACAGAGATACATCTTTATAATACAGATGGCTCAATTGGTGCTGCTCGTGGGGCCGGTATTGGATGCGGTTTTTATACATCTGCAAAAGAAGCATTTGCTGGTCTTAAAGAAGTAGGTGTGACAGTCCCTGACAATACTAAAACAAAGGCTTATGAACTGGCATATTCATCATGGAAAGATTTTTTGAAGACTGTTTAATTTAAAAGTTTTTCTTTGCGTCCTTTGCTAAAACTTTGCGTACTTTGCGGTTAATGGATTTCTAACTAATAATAATTTAAAATTTAACGATATGATTTACAAAGGCAAAAAAGAGTTTTATCCCGGTATAGGGAAAATAAAGTACGAAGGCAAAAATTCAAAGAATCCGCTGGCCTTCAGATGGTATAATGCTGACCAGGTTGTATCGGGCAAAAAGATGAAAGATCACCTTCGTTTTGCGATTGCTTTCTGGCATTCATTCTGTGGCGACGGAACTGATCCATTTGGCGATGCTACCCATGCCCATCCTTGGAAAGATTTGTCAAACGATGATAAAATAAAACAAAGGCTTGATGCTGCTTTTGAATTTATTACAAAAATAGGAGCAGACTTTTACTGTTTCCATGATACTGATATTGTCGGCTCAGGATCAGTACTTGAGATTGAAAAACGTCTCGATAAGTATGTACCCCTTATGAAAAAGATGCAAAATCAAACCGGTGTCAAGCTTCTCTGGGGAACAGCAAATCTTTTCTCCAATCCTCGTTATATGAACGGAGCAGCAACAAATCCCGATTTTGCTGTTGTTGCCAATGCGGGCGCACAGCTCAAAAATGCAATACATGCAACAATTGAACTGGGAGGACAGAATTATGTGTTCTGGGGAGGAAGGGAAGGATATATGAGTCTCCATAATACCGACATGAAAAGAGAACTTGCACATATGGGAATGATGCTTTCTCTGGCCCGTGATTACGGACGCAAGAACGGTTTCAAAGGCACATTCCTCGTTGAACCGAAACCAATGGAGCCATCAAAGCATCAGTATGATTTTGATGTTGCAACAATTATCGGCTTTCTCCGTCAGCATAAGCTTGACAAGGATTTCAAGCTCAATATCGAGGTAAATCATGCAACACTTGCAGGCCATTCATTTGTACATGAACTTCAGGTAGCTGCCGATGCAGGTCTGCTTGGAAGCATTGATGCCAACAAGGGTGATTACCAGAACGGCTGGGACACCGATGAATTCCCGACAAATGTTTATGAGATAACCGAAGCCATGATGGTGATACTTCAGGCAGGCGGCTTTAAGACAGGAGGTATCAACTTTGATGCAAAGATCAGGCGTAATTCAACAGATATAGAAGATATATTTATTGCTCACATAAGCGGCATGGATACTTTTGCCAGAGCCTTGCTGATAGCCGATAAGGTGCTGAAAGAGAGCGACTATCTTAAGATGAGAAAGAAAAGATATGCAACATTCGACAAAGGTCCGGGTAAGGATTTTGAAAATGGGAAGCTTACTTTGCCGATGCTAAGAGATATTGCTGTTAAAAGCGGTGAACCTAAGACAATCAGCGGTAAGCAGGAGTTGTATGAACAATTGATAAATATGTACCTTATATAATTGAAGTTAACACTTCAAAGACCGGTGGATTGAGCATGGTTTTTTTGACCTTGCATAAATCCGCAACATGAATTAATGAGGCTTTATATTTCTCCGGGAAATCAACCGGAACTTTAATATCTATTTTTATATTCGTCGGCAGGCCGGTCTCTTTGTTGAATTGAGACGTCTGAATTATCTTGATTCCGTCGGTCGGAATTTTGCGGTTGTCACAAAATGATTTGACGTAAACTCCGGCACATGTCCCTATCGATGCCATAAAAAGATCAAAAGGAGTTGGAGCACTGTTAGTCCCGCCACTGTCAAGGGGTTGATCTGTTCTGATTTTATGTCCGTGTGAATGAGCCGTAACAACTTTGCCGCCATCAAATGTAATTTCCATCATATATTGTTTTATAATTGATTCATTTCCTTTTTGCAAGCATAAGCTCAAGGTCCTCTTTCAGTGCAGAGAGATCTTCCTCATGTTCAACCTCCTGTGAGATAATTGTAAGGATGATATTGTAGGTTACAGGATCTGCTTCTCTTGTTATATCCAGTAATTTACTATAGGTTCGGATCGCACACTGCTCACCTTTTATATTCTGATCAAGAATAACCTCAACATAAGGATCAGATGGTGTGTCATAACCGCAGTTAGTTATTTTTAACCATTCCTCAGGTGATAGTACAGGTGTCCCGCCAAGCTGGACAATTCTTGTAACAATTAATTCTGCGTGGTTTAGTTCCTCAGTGGCATGCAGAGTCAGTTCTGCGATAACTGCATCTTTCATAGGTCCTTTTACCACTTTGGCTCCAATCCAGTATTGATAATATGCCAGCCATTCATCGGCCAGCGCATTATTGAGGAGGTTGAGTAATTTGTCAACATCCATTTTAACGATTGATCTTCCGATTTCTGCCATGATGTGATAGTTTAATTATTATTGAATTGATAGTCAATTTGATTTTTTATTATCTATGAAATCACCCACAATCTGAAGTTTGATTTCCTTCACCTTGAAATTAGGGATTTTCTTCTTTTTGATATAATTATCGATGATTTTATTAAGCTCATCATCGTAATAATCTTCAATACGTTCAGTGTCAGCACAATAAAGGTGGTGATGTTTTTCCAGTACAGCATCATATCTGACGCTATCCTTATCGGTTATGACTCTTTTGATAATTCCTTTTGCGACGAATAGGTCGAGGTTTTTATAAACTGTACCTGGCGCGACATGGGGGAAGTTGAGTTGCAGATATTGGAGTAAATAATCGATGGAAGGGTGATTGTCGAGTCCGATAATTGCCTCGAGGACAGCTATTCTCTGAGGTGTTATTTTAAGGTTCTTATCGACAAGGATTCTGATGACAGTTTTATTTACCATAGTAAATAGATTTTTGACAAAGTTAGAATAAATTTTAATTGAGAATTATTCTCAATTAAGAAATTATCTTAAATGGGAAAAATTATTAAATAAGAATAAATATTAAATAAGAAATATTCCTAAATAAGAATCATTCTCATTTAAGAATCATTCTAAATAGTAATTCTAAATCAATTTTGATTACAGCTTTGTCGGTCTGGAGGGAATCGAACCCTCGACCCCATGATTAAGAGTCACGTGCTCTGCCAGCTGAGCTACAGACCGAAATATGAAGTGCAAATATCATAACTTTCTGAGTAAATAAAAATATTTGTTTCTAAATTGCATCTCGATTTTTTGACTAACATAAAAATTCAAATGAAAAAATCTTATAAATGGTTTATATTAAGTAGTTTAGCAATATTGCTGAATACGGCAATAACTTCTTCCCAGGAGATCTATAAAATAACTGTTGCACTAGATAGCAGCGGCGATTATACTTCAATACAAAAAGCAATTGATGCCAGTAAATCGTTCCCAGATCAGCGAATTACAATATTCGTGAAAAATGGAATCTACAAAGAAAAAATTGTAGTTCCTGCCTGTAATACCCGCTTATCAATAATTGGTGAAGACGCTGAAAAAACAATTATTACATGGAATGATTATTTCGGTAAAATGAATCGGGGCAGGAACAGTACATTTTATACCTACACTCTTTTAGTCATTGCTGATGATTTTTATGCTGAAAATCTGACTATCGAAAACGGCGCCGGTCCTGTCGGTCAGGCAATTGCACTGTACGTCAAAGGCGACAGATGCGTGTTCCGCAACTGCCGCATTCTGGGCAACCAGGACACATTATATACTGATGGCCTCAACAGCCGCCAATATTTTGATGGTTGTTATATTGATGGTACCACTGACTTCATTTTTGGTGCAGCTACAGTGTTATTCAACAACTGCATAATTCACTGTAAGAGAGATTCATATATCACTGCCGCAAGCACACCCCCTGGCAAAACCTTCGGTTATGTTTTCATGAATTGCAAGCTTACAGCAGCAGGAGAGGCAAAAAAGATCTATCTCGGCCGTCCATGGCGCGATTATGCCAGGGTCGCATTTATAAGATGTGAACTAGGTACACATATCGTGCCGGCAGGCTGGTCAAACTGGCAGGGAACTGCACGAGATAAAACCGCCTACTTTGCTGAATATGGCAATACCGGACCCGGATCTGATGTTTCGCAGAGAGTAACCTGGAGCCATCAGCTTAGTGAAAGAGAAGCTGCTCAATATACTCTTCAGAATATTCTTGCACCGGTAATTCCAGTGGAAAAACCTGTTGATCAATGGATTACAGGTAAAGAATAATAAAATTTTAATTATATCATGAATAAAATCAGAATTTCTTTTTTACTTCTTTTCATAACAACTATTCTCTCTGGTCAGGTCGCGAAAAACAAAATCCAGGGTATTAATTCTATCAACGATAAATTGTTATCGTTCACTCCATCTTCAATAAGAATCGAAGGATATCTGGGTGAAAAAATGAACCTGTGCATCGAAAAACGAATCAAAGCCCAGGATGCTGATTCCCTGGTTGAACCTTTCAAACATAAAGAAGAGACAAGACTCTGGCAGAGCGAGTTCTGGGGTAAATGGATACAATCGGCAATTGCAGCGTACGATTATAATCACGATCCTGAACTCCTGGCAATTATTAAAAATGCTGTTAGCGGATTGATCGCCACCCAGTTGCCGAACGGTTATATCGGCAACTACTCCGATGCTGCTGCACTGCAGCAATGGGATATCTGGGGAAGGAAATATACACTGCTTGGATTACTTGCTTATTACGATCTAACCTCCGATAAGGATGCATTAAATGCTGCAAAACGAGTTGCCGATCATCTTCTCACTCAGGTTGGCCCGGGAAAAGCCGACATTGTCAAAACCGGCAATTACAGGGGTATGCCAAGCAGCTCCATTCTTGAACCAATGGTTTATCTATATCGGAAAACAAGTGACAAACGCTACCTGGATTTTGCGAAATATATCGTAGCTCAGTGGGAAACACCAGATGGACCAAGACTGATATCTTCAGCTCTCGCAGGAATTACTGTTTCAGAACGCTTCCCTCATCCCTCAACCTGGTGGTCATACGAAAACGGACAGAAAGCCTATGAAATGATGTCATGCTATGATGGACTTCTTGAGCTTTATAAGATTACAGGCGAGCAGTCATGGTTAAAAGCTGTCGAGATGTCTGTTAAGGATATAATTGATAATGAGATAAATATAGCAGGATCAGGAAGTGCTTTCGAATGCTGGTATAAGGGCGCAAAATATCAGACAGAGCCTGCCTACCATACAATGGAAACCTGCGTAACGATGACATGGATGAAGCTCTGTTTTAACCTGTTACACATTACCGGCAACCCGCAATACGCTGATGAAATTGAAAAATCGACATACAATGCTTTACTGGCTGCAATGAAATACGACGGCTCGCAGATCGCAAAATACAGTCCGCTTTCAGGAGTTCGTCATGCGGGCGAGGAGCAATGCGGGATGCATATAAACTGCTGCAATGCAAACGGTCCGAGAGCATTTATGATGCTGCCAAAATTTGCTGTTATGGGCGGACAAAATGAAATATACCTTAATATATATAGCCGAAGTGAATGCAGCATACATCTAAAATCAAAAAACAAAATCAGCATTGAACAAGTAACTGATTATCCGGTCAATGATATAATTGAAGTAAATGTAAATCCTGAAAAGCAAGAAAATTTTACAATTGCTTTCAGGATTCCATCATGGAGTAAGAATTCTGTGATTACAGTGAATGGTACTGAGATATCAAATGTAGAATCAGGCAGTTATAAAAGAATTACAAGATTATGGAACAAAGGCGATAAGGTTGTCTTAAAGCTGGATCTTACAGGAAGGCTGGTTAATCTTAATGGTTATCAGGCAATTCTGAGAGGTCCGGTTGTACTTGCACGGGATACAAGATTCAACGATGGATTCATTTATGAATCAGCTGTGGTAAAAGATAAGGATGGAACTGTTGATCTTAAACCTTCATCAATGAAACCTTCAAACATATGGATGAGCTTCACCGCACCGCTTGTTCTGGGAACTGACCTTGAAGGCGAGTTCAGGAATCCTAAACAAATCAGTTTTTGCGACTTTACATCAGCCGGCAATACGTGGGGTGAGGATTCGAGATACCTGGTCTGGATTCCAAAGACTTTAAATGTACAGAAGGCTGAATATAAAGGATATTAATAGTCGTGCAAGTCATGCAAGTCGTGCAAGACCTGCAAGACAAAAAGGACCTACCTGATCTTGTAATAATCCTCCAATATCCACCTGAATACTTTCCCGGGCAGGATTTTTTTAATGATTACTGAGAGCCACTGTTCGATTGAACCAATAATATACCGCTGCCGGGGATTTTTACAATCAACAATTTTAATAAGCTTTTTGGCAAGGATCACCGGATCCCATCCCTTGCTCTCATTTTTTTCAATAACATCCAGCGTTCTTTTAAACTGTTCGTTGTAAGGATCTTCCGGACCTGTAGGCGCAAGGAAATGCTTTCTGTTGGAGGTATTATTTGTAAGAAAATCTCCCGGATTGATTAATATGATTTTTATATTAAACTGTTTAACTTCCATTCTGAGCGCCTCGCTGAAACCTTCAATTGAAAATTTACTTGCAGAATAGAATGCCTGGAAGGGAAGTCCCATCAGACCTCCTATTGAGCTGAAATTGATTATTGTTCCACTTCCCTGTTTTCGCATCTGTGGCAGGACTTCCATGGTCAGGCGAACCATTCCCAGGAAATTTGTATCCATCTGAAGTCTTATGTTTTCATCGGGTGAGGTTTCAATCGGCCCTCCGGTATGAATGCCTGCATTATTTATCAGGGTATCAATGCGGCCCTCTTTCTGAACGACTGTAAGAACAGCATTTCTAATCGAAAGTGCATCAATCAGGTCCATTTTCAGAATATTTACAGGACCCTTATAATCATAGTTTTTTCTCACTGTACCATAAACAGTGTGCCCTGCTTTGGCAAGTAACTCTGAAGTCTCCCTGCCAAATCCGGATGAGATACCTGTTATCAGAATAATCTTTTTCATTTTCTTTTTTAGTTACACAGAGTTCCACAGAGAAGAACCTCTGTGGCTCTCTGTGTCCCGATAGCTATCGGGACTCAGTATCTCTCTGTGTAACTTTTTGCATATAAAAAGTTAACCTAGAATGTCAAGTGCTTTTGCTGCTTTTGTTATTTTTTCAATTGAAATATCGACCTGGTCTTTGGTATGAGTTGCCATCAGCGAATACCTGATGAGACAATCTTCCTTTGGAACCGCCGGGGATACAATAGGATTCACAAATACTCCGTCAGCAAGAAGGGCTTGCGTCAGCAAAAGGGCTTTTATATCATCGCGGATAAATAATGGGATGATAGGTGTTTCAGATCTTCCTGTATCGAATCCCGCTTCTTTGAATGCTTTAAGAGCATAATTAGCTATGCTCCAGAGGTGAGTGATCCTTTCGGGTTCACTTACCATTATGTCAATTGCAGCCAGGACTGAAGCTGCAGAGGCAGGTGTCATGCTTGCGCTGAAGATCAGTGTCCGGGAATTATGTTTTATATAGTTTATGGTATCCTTATCTGAAGCGATGAATCCCCCCAGTGATGCCAGCGATTTGGAAAAAGTTCCCATAATCAGATCGACCTTGTCAGTCAGTCCGAAATGAGAAGAAGTTCCGGAACCATTCTTCCCCAATACTCCTATCGAATGAGCATCGTCAATCATGATTGTTGCATTGTATTTTTCTGCTACTCTGACCAGCTCTGGTAATTTGACAATATCTCCCTCCATTGAGAAAATACCATCTGTAACAATAAGCTTAAGAGTTTCAGGAGCACAACGTTTCAGCTTGGTTTCAAGTGCATGCATGTCGTTATGCGCATATTTAAGCACTTTCGAAAATGATAACCGGCTTCCTTCAATAATTGATGCATGATCGAGTTCATCCAGGAAGATATGATCCCTGCGTCCGGTCAGAACCGATACAACTCCGAGATTAACCTGGAAACCAGTACTATAGCAAAGTGTCTTATCTTTTCCTACAAGGTCAGCAAGCCTCTCTTCAAGTTCAATATGAATATCAAGCGTACCATTAAGAAACCTTGATCCGGCACAGCCTGTACCATATTTATCAACAGCTTTCTTTGCTGCTTCCTTAATCTTTGGGTGATTTGTAAGACCTAAATAACTGTTTGAACCAAACATCAGGACATCCTTACCTTTTATTTTGACAACTGTATCCTGATCTGATTCAATCTCCCTGAAATAGGGATAAATGCCTGCCTCCATTGCTTTCTGAGGTGCATCGTACTTTGATAATCTTTCCTGTAATATTCTCAAGGGTACTAGTTTTAATCAAGTGCTAAAAGTATAAAATAAATTGAGGGAAATTTATTAACAAAGCTTTAATTATTATTGCATAAATGATATTTTATATTCTAAAGCTGGCAGATATGTTTATTTTTGAGGTTTCTTTGCTTCAACTAACTTAAACACTTAACCATCTTTAAAACCTAAATCTGACCTTATGATGTATGCTGTGTACAGGGATTCTTTAGTCCTGATTTTCGGTTTTGCAGTCTTTATTTTTGTTTTGCTTTTTTTTGTATCCGCTCCCTATGGTAAATTCTTAAGGAAAGGATGGGGGCCAGATATAAAAACCAAATGGGCATGGCTCATAATGGAATTTCCGTCTCCGGCAATGATGATTTTCTTTTTCATCATTTCAAAACAGAAAAGCGTTCCACAGATAATTTTTGTAATACTCTGGTTATCACATTACCTGTACCGGACATTTATATATCCGTTCACTCAATCGGGGAAGGAAAAACCATACCCGCTGGTTCTTGTCTTCATGGCTCTTGTTTTCAATTTTTGTAATGGTTTTGTAAATGGTTACGGTGTTTTTAATCTTACACATTATACACTTCAGTGGTTAGTCTCGTGGCAATTTATAACCGGAATCATTTTATTCGCAGGAGGTTTCATTATTAATAAAATCTCAGACGAAAAGCTTCGCAGATTAAGGAAAGAGAGTCCTCAGGAATATGTAATCCCCCAAGGGTGGCTCTTCAGATATATATCTTCACCTCATTATTTCGGCGAAATTATTGAATGGGGAGGATGGGCAGTTATGACCTGGTCATTGCCCGGACTTGCATTTTTTGTATTTACTTTTGCTAATATTTTCCCAAGAGCTGTAGCTTCCCACAAGTGGTACAAGGAACATTTCTCTGATTATCCGACAGACAGGAAAGCAGTTATACCTTATATATTATAGAAGTGCCTAGAGTGAGCTAGAGTGCCTAAAGTACTTAGAGTTAATTGTGCATAAGCAACTTTAAGTGCTTTAGGCACTCCAAACTTTAGTCACTTTTTTATTCTTTTATTTGGAAAGTTTTTAGATGAAATTTACTTTTACGCACGATATCAATTTTTCAAATTTAAATGGACGACTATCCGGCGAATATAATTAACTAAACCCTGGTACATAAGAGTAGCCGGTTCTCCCGGTCACTTCCTCATGTATCAGAAGCAGAATGGAGGTGACTATGACTTCACTCACAACTTTTTATTTAAGCGGAATAATAGGCAAAGAAGCATTTGGAGCTGATGGTGATGCTATTGGTGTAATAAAAGATTTACTGATCAATGCAGTACCATCAGGTCTTAATGATCCCAATCAGCAACATGTAATCGGAGTAAAATTAAAAATCCATAAAGAGACTAATTATTATTCATTCAAGACTTTCAGGGTTGTAAAAGCAAGAGAAATGCTGAACGTTACCTGCTCGGGATTAATTGAACTTGGGAAGGAAGAAGTGGATAACGGACTTTTACTTGTTGAGAACATTCTGGATAAACAGATAGTGGATATGAATGGCCGGAAGCTGGTACGCGTAAATGATGTAAGGCTCGCGACACTTCCTGCCGGTACATTCGCAGTTGCAGTAGATATCGGCATTGAAGGCCTTTTACGCAGAATTGGAATTTCGATCCCCATAAAGCGATTTCTCTCACTTTTTAAAATTAATATACCTGCAAAGTTTATCCTCTGGGGTGATGTTCAGGCAATTGATTTTTCAAACCTGAATCTCAAGCTATCGAAAAGTTATGCTAAGCTTCATACACTTCACCCGTCCGACCTGGCTGATATTCTGGAGGATCTGGGGAAGAAGTCGAGTACATCAGTCTTCTCGGCTCTCGATGAAGAAAAAGCTGCCGATGTTCTTGAAGAGCTGGAAACCAATGCACAGATACACATAGTCGAAAGCCTGCCTGTCAATAAGGTCGCTGATGTTTTTGAGAAGATGCCGGCTGATGAAGTGGCAGATATCCTTGATGAACTGGAGGATGACAAAGCAGAACTTCTGCTGAAGGAAATGGAAGCAGAATCATCACAGGAGGTCAGGGAGCTGCTCGAATACGATGACGACATGGTTGGAAGTATTATGACTACAGATTACCTTTCATTCTCCGAAACAAAAACCGTAGAAGAAATTCTTAAAGAACTTCGTATCAAGAAACCGGAAGCTGCCGAATTGTATAATCTGTTCGTAACCGAAAAGGATGATAAGCTTATCGGGACATTTAATCTTCGTGATCTTGTTGTAGCTGAGCCAGATACAAAAATCAGTTCAATTATGAGATCTGAGCCTGTTTCATTATTCGACGATCAGAAAGCAACTGCCATCGCTGAAATCGTTTCAAAATATAATCTTCTTGCAGTCCCTGTGATTAATCAGAATGAACAGCTCCAGGGAATGGTGGTAGTGGATGATGTAGTTGAAGACCTGATAAGTGAAAGAAAAACCAGGAAAAGGAAATAAACTATTGTCATGGTATTCGAAAAAATACGACGGAGAAATATTTTAAGAAGACTGGCAATCTTTTTTATGATCCTCGGTCCCGGGATCATTACCGGCAGCGTAGATAATGATGCCGGCGGAATTACTACTTATTCGGTAGCAGGGGCAATATATGGTTACAAACTGATATGGACACTCATACCATCGTTTATTGTTCTTATCGTGATCCAGGAAATGAATGCAAGGATGGGAATCGTAACAGGAAAAGGACTTGCAGCCCTTATCAGAGAAAATGCCGGGATCAGGATAACCTTTTTCATTTTCATCGGACTGCTGCTCTCCGGGATTGGGAACACAACTACCGAATTTGCAGGTGTAGCCGGTAGCATGGAAATTTTTGGTGTAAACAAGTATATATCAGTTCCGGTCGTAGCAATACTTGTATGGATCCTTGTTGTGAAAGGTACCTATAAGATTGCAGAACGCATATTTCTTATATTCAGCTTATCATTGCTTACTTATGTTGTCTCGGCAATAATGGGTAAACCTGACTGGAAAGAAATTGGTACGGCAATTATTCACCCTCATGTTGAAATCAGTACCAGAAGCATGTCAATGGTTATTGCACTGGTTGGAACAACTATTGCCCCATGGATGCAGTTCTACATGCAATCGTCAGTGATTGAAAAAGGCCTGAAGATGAAGAATTATAAATATACACTGGCCGACATTGTTGTAGGATGTATAGCTACTGTTGTAGTTGCTTTTTTCATAATGGTTGCTTGTGCTTCGACTCTGCATCCAAATGGTATTGAGATAAAAGCTGCAAAAGATGCTGCCCTTTCTCTCGGGCCTCTTGCGGGCGAACTGGCTTCCCAGGTTTTTGCTTTTGGTCTTTTTATAGCTTCGATTTTTTCGGCTACCATACTACCTCTGGCAACCGCATTTTTTGTGTGCGAAGCATTTGGATTTGAAGCAGGATTAGATAAGAAATGGGATGAAGCCAAGGAATTCTATATTCTCTATACAGGGATACTTTTAGTCTCTGCTATTATTATCCTTATTCCAAATGCCCCGCTTATTCCGATATCTATCTGGTCACAGGTCATAAACGGGATATTACTTCCGGTTGTCCTTTTATGTATGATGCTTCTGATAAACAAGAAGAGGATAATGGGAGTTCATGTGAACGGCCAGACTACCAACATCATTGGCTGGAGCGCAGTGGTCGTACTTATTGGATTATCGGCAGCCCTGCTTATTCTTCCGCTTTTCAGCAGATAATTCAAGTTAAACAGAAGGCCATTCATCATTCAGAACCTGACCGGGAGCTATAAGCTTTGGATCAATCACAACATGCTTAATCAGTTTTCTTTTCCAGGTATAAGTAATGTGAACCATGCCATCATCCGTCTGTATAACAGCCGGATATGAGAATTCAGTTCCTTCCTGCTCTTTCTCAAGAAGAACTGCTGCCTTCCACTCAGTGCCATCTTCGGATATTGCAATATTCAGACTATTCCTGCCTTTTTTCAAATGATTATATACCAACAGAAACCTGCCATTCCTGAGGGTAATTGCATCAATTCCTGCATTTGGATTCGGAAGGGTCGTCGGTATAAGTTCACTCCAGGTGCGACCCTTATTTTCTGACCAGGATGTCAGTATTTTCGATTCAGTACTCCGGCATAACAGCTGGATTTTTCCATTTTGGTGAATTAATATTGTTGGTTGAATAGCTCCCGTTTTCCTTTCATTCAATGCTGCTGTTCTTTCCCATGACAAACCATTATCGGGAGTGAATTCCATGTGAACTCTCCATCCCTCATCCTCTGTGCTTGACGGACAAAGAAGATAACCATTATCAAGCATCACCGGCTTGTTTTTAACAGGACCGATGATGCCTTCCGGCAATCGATATGACCGCGACCACGTTTTACCGCTGTCGTCTGAACTCTTCATTTCTCCCCACCATTCAGATGGACTGGGTCCGACCTTGTAGAATAAAAGAATCTCTTTGCCGGTATTATAAAGTACCGGATTCCAGCATGGATAACGTTTACCTTTATATTGGATACCATCTGCAGCCTCGACAGGCTTCGTCCATTTGCCTTTTGAATATTTACTGATCCAGATGCAGACATCCGGATCTTTTTCTCTGGTGCCACCAAACCATGCAGCCATTAGTCCTTTCCCGTTCTGAATGATTGTTGATGCATGACATGATGGGAAAGGTACATCTCCCGGCTGGTAAATGAATTCAGATTTTACAATGCATTGATTGCCTTTATACTGTGCAGATACAATTTGCAAACAGTATGCAATAAGAAATATTATTAGTCTGATCTTTTTCATTAGGTTCTTATTTAAAAATTAGGATGATGTTTAAATTTATATTTTATTCTTCTCTTTGTGTTCTTCGTGACTTTCCTTTGTGTACTTTGTGTTTAATTTAAAATCTTTTTTAACCACTAAGAACACAAAGTAAAACACTAAGGACACGAAGGATATACTTTCTATTTAATCAGAGCGAAGCATCAATGCTTTTTTAAATTTAAAATCCTGGTTATCAGGAATCCTACCAAGAATATCGTCATAGTTCCGAATACTATTGTCAGATTAGTATGGAATGGGCTGCGAAATGAAAGGCCCTTTCCTTCAGTAAAAACAATTGGCGAAAGGCTCATCCATATAATTACAATTACCCCGATTATGACACCTATCACAGCTTCAATCCTGCCGGCTTTTTTTGTAAAATATCCTAGTAAAAACAGCCCCAGCATTCCTCCGCTGAAAATTGAGGCGAGAGACCACCATGCGTCGAGAGCGCTTTCAACTCCAACCAGTGCCAACGCAATTGCAATTCCTGATATCCCCATTAATAAAGATGAAATATAAAGCACTCTCATTGAAGATTTTTCATCAGCATCTTTATTAAAAAATCTTTTATAATAATCAGTTAATATTATTGTAGCCGTACCATTAAGACTCGTTGAAACAGTGCTCATTCCCGCTGCAAAAACCGATGCAATAAGCAAACCTGTGATCCCGGCAGGGAGTCCCTTTGCAATATAATGAGGGAAAACTTTATCACCTGCACCTGCAACTTTCAGTGCATCTGGCAGAAGATGCGGTTGAGCAGTATAAAATGAAAAGAGAGCTGTTCCGATATAAAAGAAAACAAACGAAACCGGGATATATAATAAGGATCCGAACAGGGCAGACGATTTAGCTTCTCTGTCGGTACTTGTTGTCATGTAACGCTGAACAAAATTCTGGTCAATCCCATAATTCTGAAGATTAATAAATAAGCCATAGATCAGAACTACCCAAAAGGTCGATTCTTTAAGGCTTGTTCCGAAGCTCCCCAGGCTGAATTTGTGATTCGCCAGTGCGATTTTAAAAAGTTGTCCCGGACCTTCGGGCATCGAAAAAGTAAGTATGACAGCACACACGACTGCACCTGTTATTAATATTATGCCCTGGATAGCATCGGTCCAGATAACTGCCTTTATTCCTCCAAGAATTGAATAAAGCATTACCATAAACCCGGTAAGGATTATTATTGTTTTTATGTTCCATCCGAACAGAGCATTCAGGGGGAGTGCCAGAAGCATCAGGATAGCACCTGTACGCATCAGCTGGGTGAGAATGTAACATACTGATGCATAGATTCTTGCCCACGGCCCGAATCTTTGTTCAAGATAATAATAGGCTGAGATATTTCCGATCCCGCGGTAAAGGGGAATAAAAAATTTAATTGTCATATACGATGCCAGTGGAATTGATAAACTGAAAACAAAAGCATTCCAGTTCGACATATATGCTTTCCCCGGCAAAGCAAGAAAGCTGATGCTGCTTACAAAAGTCGCAAATATTGACAAACCTACTACCCATGGTGGTAACTTCCTTCCGCCCGAAGTAAACTGATCCGATGATTTATTACGGAAATAAAAACTTGCTCCCAGGATTATATTGCCGAAAGTGAGTACAAAAAAAACTATGGAATCAAGAACAGGGAGCTTCATAAAAATATCCCGGTTGATTTTTTAAGATGAATGGCTAAATTTACTACCAATATTTTATATACTTCTGATGAGGTGTTAAAATGTTGCCGATTAATTAAATGAAAATTAACTTTACGGTGGCAATAATTTGATAATTTGATAATTTGAAAATTGTAAAAAAAGGGAATGAATGATACAGAAGGGTTATTTTGAATCATATGCATACGATACTCCTGTAAAAGAGAAGTTAAATCTCCTTGAAAAATTCAAGTTGAATAACCGGCTATACTTTATATATAAGTATGCAATTATAGTTTTCATATCAAGGAAGCAGGCAAGAAGCGGCATATACGATGATAAATTATGGGCAGATTCATCTTATTATATTTTCAGGTTTATTGAAAAAACCGGAGGGATGTTCCATATTACCGGAATGGAGAATATTGCCAAGACCCCGGAGCCGGTTATTTTCATAGCCAATCACATGAGCACTCTTGAAACTATGATTCTCCCCGGACTGATTGCTCCGCACCGGCTTGTAACATTTGTAGTTAAAGAAAGTCTTGTAAAGCATCCTCTCTTTGGTGATGTTATGAGATCAAGAAATCCGATCATTGTAGGTAGAACAGATCCGCGTAAAGACCTTGAAGCTGTAATGAATGGAGGTATGGAGTTATTGTCAAAGGGAATTTCAATTGTCATTTTTCCTCAAAGCACAAGAAGCCTTGAATTTAAACCTGAAGATTTTAATTCGTTAGGTGTCAAGCTGGCAAAAAAAGCTGGAGTGAAAGTAGTTCCCATCGCCCTGAAAACAGACTACTGGGGGAACGGGAAAATAATAAAGGAGATAGGTCCTATCGACCGACATAAACCAATATATTTAAAATTTGGAGAGCCGTTTGAGATGTCAGGTGTCGGTAAAGAGGATAATCAGAAAATTATCGATTTCATTCAGACATCGCTAAAAGGATGGACTCTCCAATCTCCTACAGAGAGGAGCTAAATACTTGATATACAGCGAGATATTTTAAATGACTGATTTTTAGCCCCCCTTCAGGGGGGATGCCGCATTGCGGCAGGGGGGTGGTTGAATTTTTTTAGTGTAAATTTTACATTTAAAAAATATTTTTTTTAGTTTTGTAAGGAACGAGGGCTTGATTGAAATAGCGTTTAACCTTTTAGCTTAGATATATCCTTAAATATCCTTTACAGTAGTATTAAATAATCAGGTAATATATTATTAATTAAAAACATTTAACATGGCGACATTAGATTGGATTGTACTGACTGATAAGATGGCGACATTAGATTGGATCATATTGATTTTATTCTTCTCATGTCTTATTGGGATTGTTTTATGGGTAATAAAACACAAAAAGGATGATACAAGTGATTATTTCCTTTCAGGCCGCAGTGAAACATGGTTAGCAGTAGGTGCAGCAATTTTTGCAGCAAACATAGGTTCTGAGCATCTCGTTGGTCTTGCCAGCGCTGGTGCATCAAGCGGAATGGCTATGGCCCACTGGGAAATGCATGGATGGGCGATCTTAATTCTGGGTTGGGTATTTGTCCCTTTCTATTCGCATAGCAAAGTCTTTACTATGCCAGAATTCCTTAAATTACGATATACCCCGAGTACAAGTTCAGCTCTTTCGATTATCACATTGATCAGTTATGTTCTGACAAAAGTGTCTGTAACTGCTTTTACTGGTGGCATTTTCCTTCAATCAGTACTTAAGATTGATTTCTGGTACGGGGCAATTGGACTTGTACTTTTAACAGGGTTATTTACTGTTTTAGGTGGCATGAAGGGCATTATGAAAATTTCGGTTATTCAGGCCCCTATTCTTATCATTGGAGCTATAACTATCCTGATCCTGGGCTTGATTAAAGTTGGGGGTGGAGGTCTTATTGAAGGATGGCAGAAGGTTGTAGAACTCTCAAGCGCCCATGGCGCAACCAACATGCATCTTTTCCATTTTGATAAAGCTGATAAATGGTATAATGAATTCCCCGGAGTAAGTGTATTTTTTGGTGCTGCAATTATCGGTTTGTGGTATTGGTGTACTGACCAGCATATTGTGCAAAGAGCACTTGCTGCAAAGAATTTAACACAGGCTCGTAAAGGGACAATTTTTGCAGGATTCCTTAAGATCCTCCCTGTTTTCATGTTTTTAATTCCTGGTATGGTTGCTGCTGCTTTAAGAACTCAGGGTGACCTCGTATTTACTGACAATAATGAAGCTTACGGTACTTTAGTGGGCCATTTATTGCCAATAGGAGTCAAAGGTGTAGTTGTTGTAGGATTTATAGCTGCCCTGATGACTTCCCTTGCTGCACACTTTAACTCTTCCGCAACCTTATTTACTATTGACTTCTATAAACAGTATCATCCCGATGCCAGTGAACATCGGCTGGTTGTGATCGGACGTATTGCGACCATAACAGTTGTTATTTTAGGTTTAATATGGATACCTATAATGAAAAGTATTGGCTCAGTGCTTTACGAATATCTGCAGAAAGTACAGTCGCTTATTGCACCAGCCATTGCAGCTGTATTTCTCCTTGGTGTGTTCA
>JAPLEC010000139.1 GCA_026391515.1 Bacteroidia bacterium
TCAATAATACATCATTACAAACTGCTGTGAAATCAGTGTTATTGTAAATTTTTTGTTCCCATAGTTTCTGAAGATTGCTATTATATTTTGCAACACTTGCAAAAGCTTTAAATCCTTCAATTTTTCTTGTCAGGGACAGATAGATATTTCCTGAATTGTCAACTATAACCTGGCTCGCTGAAATAGAATCAGTTTCTGTAATCTTATCATTTTTAATTATTTGTCCCGTGGTATCAAACCAGATAAACAGAAGTTCGACCGCCCCGGGATCATCTGTATCAGAAATTGATGATCCTACTGCCAGGAACTCTCCTCCTCCAGTATAGCACAGACTCGTAACACTGATTTTAAAGCTGGCACTGATTGTTGTATCCCAGACCTGATATCCATTATTACTTATCCGTGTAAGGAGCATTTCGTCATTGCTGCTTCCGGCAGCTATGAAACATGAATTGTCTGACCATCCTGAACTGAATAAACCATCTCTTTTGGAAGTAAAATCAAAAAGAGTCGATTTTTCTCTTGACAGCTTGATCAGATATGGTTTGCTGTTCAGTTCACCACATCCGATAAATCCGGAGTCTGATGTTGCTTTAACGAATAATGCATTTCCGGAACCAAAAGATCTTTGCCAGATGATATTTTCAGTTTCCTTTTTGCACGAAACAATCAAAGGGATAAGCAATAGAGATGCAATAAAATTTCTCATCATTTTTTCTATTCAAGAGCTGCAGCCAGCTCATCTGTTATTTCCAGATTGTGATACACATTCTGGATATCATCATCATCTTCAAGAGACTCAATAAATTTAAGCACTTTCTTGGCTGATTCCACATCCAGCTTTTTAGTATCATTTGGTATTCTTTTTAATCTTGATTCTTCAGGTTCAATTCCCAGCTCACTTAATTTCCTGCTTACACTACCAAAATTCTCTTTGGCACATGTAATTGTTAATGTATCTCCATCGGATTCAAAATCTTCTGCTCCGGCATCAATCAGATCAAGTTCAATTTCATCGAGCGACAATCCTTCATTTCTAATCGTAAAAATACCTTTCCTGTCAAAAAGGAAGCCGAGCGAACCGTTTGTACCAAGGTTTCCGCCATGCTTGTTGAAAGCTGATCTTATTGATGCTACAGTTCTGTTATTGTTATCGGTCAGACATTCTGCAAAAACGGCTATACCATGAGGAGCGTAGCCTTCAAAAGTAGTTTCACTATAGCTTTCTGCTTCAGAGCCGACAGCTTTTTTGATAGCACGTTCAATATTGTCCTTTGGCATATTGGCACCCTTGGCATTCTGAATAGCAAGCCTTAATCTTGCATTTGCATCGGGATCCCCGCCTCCTTCTTTTGCAGCAATCATTATCTCTTTGATGATCTTAGTGAAGACCTTTCCTCTCCTGGCATCAGCTGCCCCTTTCTTTCTCTTGATCGTGGACCATTTATTGTGACCTGACATATGTTTTTTTTATATTTAAAATATTCTAAGTGCAAAATTAAATAATTCTTTAATACTTCGTTCTACTTATGTACTTTTACTGGCTGAAAAGAAAGGCGTCAGGCTTCGGGCTACAGTCTTTAGCTGGCGCGGATGAATAAATATAGAAAATGTCAAATAAAGTCTATATAGAAACCTATGGCTGTCAGATGAATGTCGCTGACAGTGAGGTTGTTATTTCAATTCTTTCAGATAAAGGCTTTCAATTGACTCAAAATATCAACGATGCCGGATTAATACTTTTAAATACATGCTCAATTCGTGAAAATGCAGAACAACGTATCTGGAGCAGGCTCAAAGCAATAAAACACCTTAAGAAGAAAAACGGTGAGATTATAATCGGTCTTATCGGCTGTATGGCCGAAAGGCTTAAAAAAAGGGTTCTGGAAACTGATCAGCTTGTCGATATTGTTGTCGGACCTGATGCCTATCGCGAGCTTCCATTGCTTGTTGCTGAAGCAGAGTCGGGGCATAAGGCTATAAACGTTTTATTGTCACGCGAAGAAACTTACGCTGATATCTCCCCTGTCAGAATGGATAAAAATGGAGTTTCTTCGTTTGTGTCAATTATGAGAGGCTGCAACAATATGTGTGCCTACTGCGTGGTTCCTTATGTCAGGGGTGCTGAGCGAAGTCGTGATCCGCAATCAATATTAAGAGAAGTTAAAGAGCTTTTTGATTCAGGTTACAGGGAAGTGACACTTCTTGGACAAAATGTTGATTCGTATAAATGGATTTTCAATGACAAGGTTATAACCTTCTCCGGATTGCTTGAAATGGTAACACAGGTAAATCCGCTCCTCAGAGTCAGATTTTCAACTTCTCATCCCAAAGATATTTCTGACGATCTGCTGAAAACGATTGCCGGGTACGATAATATCTGCAAGCATATCCATCTTCCAGCACAGAGCGGAAGCAGCCGGATTCTGAAATTAATGAATCGTGAATATTCAAGAGAATGGTATATGGACCGGATAAGAGCTATTCGTTCGATAATACCTGATTGCTCTCTTTCAACTGACATGATATCAGGCTTTTGTACTGAAACGGAAGAAGACCATCAGGCATCGTTGTCGTTGATGGAATGGGCTGGTTTTGATTTTGCCTATATGTTCAAATACAGTGAACGACCGGGAACAAAGGCTGCCAGAAAGTATAAGGATGATATCCCTGATGAGATTAAAACAAAAAGACTGAACGAAATTATCTCACTGCAAAACAAACTTTCATCTGTTTCAAAAAAACATGATGTTGGAAAAGTTTTTGAAGTCCTGATTGAAGGTCCGTCAAAAAGATCTCAGGAATTTCTTTCGGGACGCACATCACAAAATAAGGTCGTCGTATTTCCCGGGGAAGGACATAAAAAAGGAGAATATATAAATGTATTTATTGAAAGATGTACATCTGCAACTCTTATCGGGAAAATAGTTAAATGACAATTTTCTTTTACACTTTCTTGTTTAAATTTAAATTGCATGAGTAAAAATTGCATCAAAATGAAAACAAAAATCTTATTGTTTATTATTCTTGCATCATTTGTTATGACAATTCCCACATCTTCACAGACCAGCAAAAAGAAGGTATGGTTATCAGGCATTGTGACAGACAATGCTGGAAATCCGGTTAAAGGGGCAATGATACTTATTGATAAAAAGAATACCTATGTTGTTACCGACGATAAAGGATTTTATAAAGTCAAGATCCGTCCGGATGCAGGGGAAATAACCATTTTTACTTTTCCCGGAGTTATTGAGAAGGTAATGATTAAAGGACAAACAGAGCTCAATATTACATTGAATAGCTCCCGGAATGCGGAGGAGAATCAAGCTGTTGCCGATAATAAGGTAGATTTCGGTTATGAAAAGATTGAAAAGGAAGATGTTTCCTCCCAGGTAAACAAACTAAATACGGATAAAAACAAATATGCCTCATACTCAAATGTTTACGATATGTTAAAGGGAGCTATTCCGGGAGTTCAGGTAATTGGAAAAAGTATAATCATCCAGGGAATATCTTCACCAACAATGACCAATGAACCATTGTTTGTTGTGAACGGAATAATTGTGACTTCAATTGATGATATTCATCCTGTTGAAGTCAAATCTATAGAAGTATTAAAAGGAGCAGCAGCCTCCATCTATGGATCAAGAGGGGCCAACGGAGTAATTCTGATTAATCTGAAGAAGGGTCCTGATGATTATAAATAGATTTAATTCTTTTTCCCCTTTTTTATTTCCAGCATCAGCTCATCGAGCTGCTTATCTGATATTGCTGAAGGTGTATCAAGCATTACATCCCGTCCGGAATTATTTTTCGGGAAAGCAATAAAATCACGGATAGAATCCTGTCCACCAAGCAATGCAACCCACCGATCGAATCCGAAAGCAATTCCGCCATGTGGGGGGGCACCGTATTTAAAGGCATTAAGCAAAAATCCAAACTGGTTATTTGCTTCTTCATCAGTAAATCCCAATACCTTAAACATAAGCTTCTGGACATCAGCATCATGTATTCTGATCGAACCGCCACCTATTTCAGTTCCATTTATTACCAGATCGTAGGCGTTTGCACGCACTTTGCCAGGATCTGTTTCCATAAGCTTTATGTCCTCAGGTTTTGGTGAAGTAAACGGGTGATGCATTGCAAAGAATCTTTTTTCATCTTCATCCCATTTTAACAACGGAAAATCAACAACCCATAGGGGAACAAATTTATCTTTCTTTCTCAATCCCAGTCTGTTACCCATTTCCAGCCTCAATTCTGACAAAGCGCTCAATGTTGTTGTTTTTTCTCCTGCAAGGATTAAAACAAGGTCGCCTTGCTTTGCATTCATCGCTGCAGCCCATTTAGCAAGTTCCTCCCCGGAATAGAATTTATCGACAGATGATTTCAGTGAACTATCTGTCCCATATTTCAGATATATGAGACCTTTAGCCCCGATCTGCGGTCGTTTGACAAAATCAGTAAGTTCATCGAGCTGTCTGCGTGTATATTCTGAACAGCCCTCAGCACTAATTGCTCCGATAAATTCTGCATTGTCAAAGACCTGGAAACCATGTCCCTTAACAATGGCCGTCAGATCAGTAAATTTCATTCCAAACCTAAGATCAGGTTTATCTGTTCCGTAGTTTTCAATTGCTTGCTGGTAGGGAAGTTTTAAAAATGGTTCGCTGAATTCAATCCCTCTTATCTGTTTAAAAAGATATTTTGCAAGACCTTCAAAGGTATCAAGTACATCATCTCTCTCCACGAACGACATTTCGCAATCTATCTGTGAAAATTCAGGTTGGCGGTCAGCTCTAAGATCTTCATCGCGGAAACATCTGACAAGCTGAAAGTATTTATCAAACCCAGCCACCATCAGTAATTGCTTGAGAGTTTGGGGTGATTGAGGCAATGCATAAAAAGTTCCGGGTTGCATACGACTCGGTACAACAAAATCGCGGGCGCCCTCTGGTGTCGACTTTATAAGAAACGGAGTTTCAACCTCAATAAACCCTATGGGATCCATATACTTACGTACCTCCTGCGCAATACGGTGACGCAATATGATATTGTTCTTCACCGGATTCCGTCGGAGATCAAGATAGCGGTATTTCATCCTCAGCTCTTCACCGCCATCAGTTTCATCTTCTATTGTGAAAGGAGGGAGCTCGCTTTTATTAAGAACATCTAGTCCGGAAACTTCTATTTCAATTTCTCCTGTCGGTATTTTCAGATTCTTATTACTACGTTCCCTGACTTTCCCTTTTGCCCTGACAACAAATTCACGGCCGAGCTTTCTTGCCTCTCTGCAAAGCTCGGGGTTTGTTTCCATATTAAAAACAAGCTGGGTTATTCCATAGCGATCGCGGAGATCAACGAATGTCATTCCGCCAAGCTCCCTGGATTTCTGTATCCATCCGCATAAAGTGACATCTTTCCCTGCATCTTTAATTGTGAGCTCGCCGCAAGTGTGTGTTCTGTACATCTTCTTCAGTTTAGTTCAGCAAAAATAAGAAAATTTGAGAAGAGGGAAAGGGGTTGGATGAGTGAATTCTTATAATCACAAAGAGCACAAAGTTCACACCAAGAGCACAAAGGAAATGCTGCAATAAAAAAATCCTTTGTGTTCTTTGTGATTTTCCTTTGTGCCCTTTGTGGTTAAAAATGATGTTTTCTTCTTATTTTTAAGCCTTTATTTTGCAGGAACAATGAAGGGGAAACATGAAAAGTACATGCAAGCTGCTCTTGAGGAGGCAAAAAAAGCATTTGATAAAGATGAGATTCCTGTTGGTGCAGTTGTTGTGTGTAATGAAACAATAATTGCCAGAGCGCACAATCTCACGGAAACTTTAAACGATCCGACTGCCCATGCGGAGATGCAGGTTATAACTGCCGCAGCAAACTGGCTTGGAGGCAAGTACCTCATTGACTGTACAATATATGTAACTCTCGAGCCGTGTGGGATGTGTGCTGGAGCAATTGGCTGGAGTCAGGCAGCGGGACTGGTTTACGGAGCTTCTGATGAACAGAAAGGTTATACAAAATTAAAAGGTCAGCTGCTGCATCCGAAAACTAAGGTTGTTTCAGATATAATGGAGAAGGAGTGCCATGAGATAATGGTCAGGTTCTTCAAGAAAAAGAGGTAGTTCCAGCCAGCAGTCAATAATACTAATGATGCAATATCAATAATAATATTACAAGAATAACGAAAAAATACATTATTGGTCTGAGGGCTATTATCAGCTTTAATTTTCTTTTGATTTTTAAATTCTCAAAGCTTTTTAATTTCGAAAGGATTGAAAAAGCTGGTACCCCAAAAAACCTGAATCGTCTCTTTGTCTTTAGTCCAAGATTTGTAAAGATTCTATAAGAATTATCAAAAAATCTGATAATGCCGATTAAAGCAAACAATATAAAAAATACTAAATAAGGATGATAAGTCTTGCTCATTCCTGACAGCCAATCATTAAATATTTCAGGTTCCATCTCTTTAAAGTCTGAAATAGATTTTTGAAAGAATTGTGTTTTATCAATAGCAGGTTTGACTTTATATCGTTCAATGTATTCGTACATAAAACTCCATCCCCTTTTCTCAAATATTTTATTGGCTAGGTCTACAAGCTTTCCTTCATAGAGACTATAATTTACTGGATCAATTTTAATGTTTCTATCAAAATCCTCAAGAGATTTGTACTTAAGAGGCAAATACTTGAATAAAGCACTGGATACTGCATATGGAAATTGCCATTCCGGTACCTTTTCACTTAGAAAGCCTATTAGAATATAGTCAGCAAAAAATTCTCCCATCCAGGGTAAAACAAATAGATTATTTCGATGACCGATGTAATGACCAAGTTCATGGACTGAAATAAAATCCCAGTAATAAGCTTCTTTTTTGCCATACAAGAGCTCGTTATCCTCAAGCTTTATCTTGTACAATTCATTTATCCCCATTTCAATTCTGTCAGGATCTTTTGCAAAGTCTGTTAAAATATATGGTCCCCCAACCAATAATTTCCAATCACTTTTATTTAATACAAGTAACTTAACATCAAATGTATCTGCTAATTTATTTTGAAAGAATATAACAGCATCCTGAACCAATTTCTGAAGGTATTCAGCTTTTGTTTCGCATCCTTTAGAATAATAGGTTTCAACGTTTCCTGGGATAAGTTGCAGCCTGGCAAGATCAGATTCATTAAATTTTTGTGCACCTGACCAAAATGGAATCAGTAGGAAGCAAGTCAGTAGAATTTGTTTTTTCATATTTTGCAGGCCAAGGCCATCGTAAAAATGGTACTAGTTAATTAATTCTAAATCCTTTCAGAAGGATATCATCAATTTGAGTATTATTTCCTTTCCAATCATTCAGGATTTCTTCCATAATATTTTTCTGGTCAGCCATTTTTGCAGAATTGTTTTTCAGAACGGAGTCGCTATACATTGATTGTATTTTCTGATTTAACTATTAATTCTGCCTCACCATTCATGTCAGTAGTTGTTCCTATTAATGGATTTGAATTTTTGATAAGAATTTTTGCTCCGCTTAATGGATTATTTCTTTCTATCTGAAATTTAAATTTTACAGTGTTGGCTGTTTTAAACTGGCAAGCTGCAATCAAAGGATAAAATAAACCAAGCATTATAATAAGGAATCTCATAATTTTAAGTTATTCAGAGTATTATCAAATTACAATAAAGATCATTTTACAGATGCATATTCTGCCGGAAAATTTTACTTTAACGTTTCAGGTGTTCATTAAATTTCTAAAGGTACTTATATTTGATCGTTATTGAAATTATAGTATCATTCGGGTAAGGTTGTTATTTAAACTAAAAACAGATTTAGTTTCGACATCACTTTTATTCTTCCCCATAAAGGTTTTTTGAAAAAAACAGGTTAAGTTTACTAAAATTTATTCCCATGACCTTCGATAACAGCAGAACTATTATTAGTCTCAGGATCAAACTGTTCGTTGCAACCATTATACTCCTGGGTTATTTAGGCATCGTGTATGCAGCAAAGCTTGTAGAATTTCCCATTCTGGGACTTAGCGATACCTTATGTACTGTGATACTTGTCGCAGTTTACCTGGTTATTGCTTTTCTCCCGATGTTACGGAATTTTCAGTTTGTTTTCTACTCCGATGAAGGAGAAAATATTGTTTTCAAGTATTTTTTAGCCGGTATTGTAGGAGGAAAAAAGAATTCAGTTTCAATAACCAAAAAATCATTTGCAGGATATAAAACTGAATCAAAATATTTCGGTCTTTCTGACAGCATAATTCTATTTCAGAAAATGGGACAGGGCATTGCAAAATATCCGCCGGTTTATATTAGCGCACTTACGAGGGACCAGAGAAACAAACTATTTGAGTCACTTAATAAATACACACCGAAAGTATAGCATCGGGAGATTAATAACATGAGTTAAATCATTTTTAATGAACTGAATAGAAATCAATTTTGAATTCTTATTTTTTGCCAACTGCAATTTGCCAACTGCCAACTACTAACTCAAGAAGAGATACTATTTAAGTTCGAATTAATAATATTTTACTAACATAAAATTTTACATCATGAACGTAGATAAAATAATGAATAACCTCGAAAAAAAGCATCCCGGCGAGGTTGAATATTTACAGGCAGTAAGGGAAGTGCTCGAATCCATCGAGGAGGTATACAACGAAAATCCCCAGTTCGACACAGCTAATATCATTGAAAGAATAATTGAACCCGACCGTATCTTCACATTCAAAGTGCCATGGGTTGACGATGAAGGTAATGTAAAGGTCAACCTCGGATACCGGATCCAGTTTAATAATGCGATCGGGCCGTACAAGGGCGGACTCCGTTTCCACCCGAGCGTTACACTCTCAATCCTCAAGTTCCTTGGCTTTGAACAGATATTCAAGAATGCTCTTACCACACTTCCGATGGGAGGCGCCAAGGGTGGTTCTGACTTTGATCCCAAGGGAAAATCAAATGCCGAAGTGATGCGCTTCTGCCAGTCATTCATGTTGGAGTTGTGGAAGCATATAGGTCCCGAGACTGACGTTCCCGCAGGAGATATCGGTGTCGGCGGTCGTGAAATTGGCTATCTCTACGGCATGTACAAAAAGCTGAAAGGCGATCATACCGGTGTTCTTACAGGCAAGGGAAGCAACTGGGGAGGATCGCTCATACGTCCGGAGGCAACAGGCTTCGGAGGCATCTATTTCGTACAGGAGATGCTTGCCACCAGGGATGAAACCCTCAAGGGCAAAACCATCTCAATCTCTGGTTTCGGT
>JAPLEC010000313.1 GCA_026391515.1 Bacteroidia bacterium
GTTACATTAGCTGCTGCCGTCAACCGTCCCTTGCTGTCTACCGTAAATGTCCCTACCTCTGTGCTGCTACCATATGGTCCTGCTGAAACTCCTGTATTCACCAGGGTCAATGCACCTGCATTACTGATCGTTGCATCATTGCTCATGGCTACTGAGTTCCACTGACTACCGTCAGCTACAAGTATATTATTATTCGTCGCTGTTGTTATACCCAGGGGCGATCCATTGATACGACCTACTGTAACTACTCCCGTATTACTTATCGTCGCATCTCCGCTTACCGCTGTTGCTGTCGCTACATTCCCTGCACTTCCTACAAGTATATTTGCACTCGGCAGATTTGCCAGTTTCGAAAAGTCTATTGCTGCTATGTTACTTACATCTGCATTAACTATTGTCCCGTCAAGTATCTTCCCGCTCGTTACTGCTCCTGTCCCTATTGTCGTCAATCCTGTATTGTCTATCGTGACATCCCCGCTCGTCGGTACCGAGTTCCATTGTGTTCCGTTGGCCACTAATATGTTGTTATTAGTGGCTGTCGTCGTACCCAATGTTGCTCCATTGATACGCCCTACCGTAACTGCTCCCGTGTTAATGATCGAAGCATCCCCGCTCATCGCTACATCTGTCGCTACACTAGACGCGTTCCCTACATATATGTGCCCATCTGTTAATGCCGATGAGGTAAAGATCGTCTTGAGTGCCCATTGCGGCACCCCTGTAACATCTGTCACCAAGACACCATTATTGAGAGTCGGTAATCCTGTTATCGTATTATTACTTGGAGAATACAATAACTGATTTATTGTTGTAGAAATTGGATAGGTCGTGTTTGTCTCTACCCAGTTAGTTCCATCTCCTATCATTATCTTTCCTAACGTCGCACTGTTCGGATATGTCGGTGTTGACCAGATAGGCATCCCTAATCCTGTGCTCCTTAACATTTGTCCCGTATTTCCTGCTGCTGTAACCCCGGCGGCAGTAGCTGTCGATCCATATAAAACTCCTCCCGGTATCAGCGGTGATGATTGACCTGTACCTCCATTCGTTACATCAAGTACACTCTTCCATGTTGGTGCTGACCCTGCTGTATTGGTCTGTAAAAACTGACCAGCAGCAATAGACGGTGAAACCCAGGCAAGGTTATCTGCCGCTGATGTGTACAGTATTGTATTTGCGCCTCCAAATGTTGTTAATCCTGTACCACCATTCGGCACAGTGAGAGGAGAGGTCAATGTTAACCCTGCAAATGTCGGAGAGGAGGCAGTGGTTATATCCTGAATTGTATTAAGAGTTATGCTCCCTGGAGCATGAGTAACAACAATGTTTATTGATCCAAACAATGTCTTGTATTCATTTGCATCACCTGCGTTGTTCATTCCGAGCAGTTGATTCGATGTTCCCCAGGCTCCTGAAGCAAAAGCTTTCCAGCCGCCATCATAATACCAGAATGATTTGGTAGTGGTATCGTAAACCAGCAATCCCGTTGCAGGACTGCTCACAGCTAATCGCTCTGCAGTAGTCATGCGCGGAGCAAGAAATCCCCGCAATGAGGATTTTAACTCCAGGATTGATGAAGCATCAGGAGTAATGGGTATTTCACTTATACCTACTCCCTGACCAAGTATTTTCTGATTCCCGATTGCCAGTATCAAAAATACTAAGCACAAGACAATTTTGAAGCGAACCAGTATTGTTCGCTTTCCGGAGCTCCTTCCGACATCAGAGACTCCTAACGATTTGTTTTGCACTGTTTTCATGACATACCTCCTCATTTTGTATGTTAATGTTTATTATTTCCAATTGCAATTTTCCTTTCCGGAATATAAAAGGGATGAATTCATAATATACGGCTCAATAATTGTAATTATGTAATAATCAACTATATAAAAAGTAGTTTTTAACAATTGGTCTGTTTCAGGTTATATAAAAAAATTACTTCCGGCTCTAACTTCTTTTTTTTTAAACCGACTACTATTTTTTCTATATTTTTGTCCGCTCCCCACAAGCCAATACGGACTTTCAAATGTCTTACTTAAGACTCTTTTCTTGAAAACATGGTTGCATAATTAAATGCAACTCTTTTTAAACGATTTTAAAGATATTAAATTTTTCAGGAAATCCTAATCTTTTTTGACGGGCAGCCTGGTTTAATAAACTATCGCTGCTTTTTTTAATACAAAACCGGATGAAGAAATATCATCCGGTTAATTTATCGTCATAAAATTGGAGTTAATTGCCGCTTCTACATCCCCCTGACCCTCCCGCTTCTCCGCCGGCATCGCCTTTGCGTAGCCGCTACGGCGGAGCAAGGTTGGCGGATGCGCGGGACAAGCTCTTCAAAGGGGGAACCAATTTGATTTGCCTTTGAGCCGTTATGCCATTACGCCTTTGCGCCTCTTAAATTATTAGCATTGCATCGCCATAAGTCCCGAACCGGTATTTCTCCTTCACTGCTGTCTTATATGCTTCAAAAAGAAGATCATATCCTGCAAATGCTGCAACCATCATGAGCAGAGTTGAATATGGAAGATGAAAATTACTGATCATCATATCGGGGACCT
The DNA here is from genome assembly GCA_026391515.1 of Bacteroidia bacterium. GTDB lineage: Bacteria > Bacteroidota > Bacteroidia > Bacteroidales > VadinHA17 > LD21. Next base: position 2,565 of record JAPLEC010000313.1, read on the forward strand.
TAAATTCATAAGGAGGAAAGATGAACTTATTTGTCCAGCCATCAAAAGGCTTTAAATATCCATTAGTTGATACCGAGCTCTCAAGTGTTCTGACAACTGTTGTACCTACTGCACAAATCCTGTACTTGTTGTCTTTTGCTTTGTTTACAATTTCAACTGCATCTTCAGTGATCCTTATTCTTTCAGAATCGACTTTATGTTTTGTAAGATCTTCGACATCAACACTTCTGAAATTTCCCAGGCCGACATGTAATGTAATTTCTGCAAAATTGACTCCGATGATTTCAAGCTTTTTAAGAAGCTCTCTGCTGAAGTGCAATCCCGCTGTTGGAGCTGCCACTGCTCCTTCATATTTGGCAAAAATTGTCTGATATCTTTCATTATCTTCCGGCTCAACCGGTCTGTTGATGAACTTTGGAAGAGGCGTCTCTCCGAGACTATAAAGTGTCTGCTTGAATTCATCGTACGTACCGTCAAAAAGGAATCTTAAGGTTCTGCCTCTTGAGGTTGTATTGTCAATCACCTCGGCGACAAGCAGATCGTCTTCACCAAAGTAAAGCTTATTGCCAATCCTGATCTTACGGGCAGGATCAACCAGCACATCCCATAAACGCTGTTCCCTGTTTAATTCACGCAATAAAAAGACTTCAATCTCAGCGCCTGTTTTCTCCTTGTTTCCGTATAATCGTGCCGGAAAAACTTTGGTGTTGTTGAAAACAAGCACATCCTTTTCATTGAAATATTCAATGATTTCTTTAAAGATACGATGCTCAAACTTCCTTGTTTTCTTGTTTACAACCAGTAATCTCGATTCATCTCTGTTCTCTGAAGGATACAGAGCAATCAGCTCCTGCGGCAAATTGTATCTGAACTGTGATAATTTCATAATCAGTAGATAATGTCTAATTTAAGAATTCCTTTATACGTATGAATATCAGATTTGTTACAATTGTTTTAAATATTCTTCAAATTTATCAAGGGTAAAGGCATCAGACAGTTTAAAAGATCCGATTGATGTTCTTTCCAGTGCCGACAGATAACATCCGCTTTTTAATGACAATCCAAGGTCCCTTGCAAATGATCTTATATAAGTTCCCTTGCTGCATAGAAGTCTGATCTTTATTTCGGGAATTTCAAATGAAACAAGATCTAATTCCCTGAAAACAATATTCACCGGTTTCAGCTCTTTACTAATCCCTTTTCTGGCAAACTCATAGGCTCTTTTCCCCTCAATAAACTTTGCTGAATGAAGTGGAGGCATCTGTTTTTGCTCTCCCAGGAACTTCTTTAAAGTTTCCTGAACCAGTTCCCGGGTTAAATGATCTGTCGGGAATTTCCCGTCAGTTT
>JAPLEC010000399.1 GCA_026391515.1 Bacteroidia bacterium
GAATCCTCCCTTGTAGTCCCAAATAGTCCAGGGGATATTTTTCTCCTGAAGATAATCCCTGACAACTTTATAATAGTAACACCTGTCGTCATTATCAGCATATTTCATATAAGCCCCGAATTCACCGCAGAAAATATTTACCTTCCTTGTGGTTCTGAAGCTTATTGCGTTGTCAATCAACTGTTTAATATAATTCACATTACCATTGGAAGGATAACTGTTCAGGTTGCTTTCTATCCATGTTCCTTTAAGAGAAGTCGGGCATGCAGGCATTTCAGTTGAATTATATGGAAATGGCACACCGGAGAGCGGCTCCATAGAAGGGGTAGTCCATGAAGCACCCTGATGAGTGAACATGAACGGATCGTAAAAGTGGAATGTATAGAGGAGATTGGGATCGGTGTACACAGGCAGATTTTTAAGCTCCGTATATGTATTCCATCCTGAGCCGCCTACAACAATTGTATGCTTTGTATCATAAGCCCTTATCGCTGCTATAGCCTGATTCTGAATTGGACCCCATACCGTTGTTGTCATTCCGTGCGGCTCATTAAGTATCTCGTAAAGAATGTAATCGGAACGATCCTTATAATGCTGCGCCATTTGTGACCAGACCTTTACAAGTATTGTCACTATTCCGGGCTGGGTATCTCCCGCCGGGTCATAACTATGATTGTCGAGGATCACGTATATTTTAAGCTTTTCGCACCATGTAACGACAGAATCGAGAAATGAAAAATAAAGAGGATCGAGCGTGTATGAGGGGCTTCCTGAGGTCATGCCATGCATATTGATCGGCAGCCTGATTACGTCGCATCCGAGACTTTTAATATTCTCAATGTCTTTTTTTGTGAACTTTGTGAATTGTATCTGACCCGGACTGTTTACCTGAAACCAGCTTGTCAAATTTACTCCCCTGCTGAATGGTGCCTGGGAAACAAGGGGAACAGCCAAAAAAAGCGCGGCAAAAATCAGAATGCATTTTCTATATATATAATATGTATGCATTTAAATATTTAAAATTCTCCGGATAACAAAGCGAAGTTAACCATATTTTTTTGTTTTGTCCTGGTTTTCAAACCTGGTCCAATTTAGATTATCTTTAATGATTAAAGTTGAATTGATGATTTCCTAAATCTTTCATAAATGAGATACTTACTGACTTTATTATTTTTGTTTGCCGGCAATATGCTTTTTTCACAGACAAAAAATATTTCACCTGATGATATCATGCCGGTTCGCGGATTCTGCATTGCTGCGCCTTCACCGGATAACCTTGAGCAGTTTATAAAATTCATAAATGAAGAGCTGGCTGCACGGAAAGTTAATACATTGATCCTCAGGGTAGATTATAATTACCAGTACGAAAGTCACCCTGAGCTCAGAAATTCTTCTGCTCTCTCAAAAAAAGATGTTAAGAAACTTGTGGAAGCCTGCAGGAAGAATAAGATTCGGGTTATTCCCCAGGTAAATCTTCTCGGACATCAGTCGTGGGCAGAAAATGTCGGGAGCCTGTTGAAGGCTTATCCTGAATTTGATGAGACTCCTCTCGTAAAGTTTCCTGAAAAATATGTCTGGCCAAACAGTGACGGGTTGTATTGTAAAAGCTATTGTCCGCTTCATCCAGATGTTCATAAGGTTGTATTTGAGGTAGTTGATGAGATATGCGATGTATTCGAAGCTGACGCTTTTCATGCAGGTATGGATGAAGTTTTTTATATCGGAGAGAAACAATGTCCGCGTTGTTCAGGAAAAGACAAAGCAGAACTGTTTGCCGGGGAGGTAAGAACAATTCATGATCATCTCGCTTTGAAAGGTCGACAGTTATGGATCTGGGGCGACCGGCTTATTGATGGAAAGACTACCGGTATAGGAGAATGGGAAGGAAGCTATAATAATACTTACAGGGCTGTTGATATGATCCCGAAAGATGTCATGATCTGCGACTGGCATTATGAGCGTCCTGATCAGACACCGGTTTACTTTGTGATGAAAGGGCTTAGTGTTGTTACCTGTCCCTGGAGAAATCCTGCGAATGCAGTGCTGCAGGTCCGTGATATGGTAAAATTTCGTGATTATTCGACCCCTGAGATGAAAGATCGTTTCATGGGAATGGTACAGACAGTCTGGTCCGATACAGGTCAGTTCCTCGACTCCTTTTATGGTAAAACTATTGATAAGGAGACAAATACAGATGTCGGCTGTTTTAAAGCAATGTTTAGTGAAATAGAGAATCAGACCGAACAGGTTACCGGGTCATCACCACGCTGACAGAATTTATTTTGCCTCCCATCGGAGGATTCATTTTTGAAACTTTTACAGTTACCTTTTTAATTCCGTGCAATTCAGCACAGATGGCGTCGAGTATTCTTCCTGCAATATTCTCGAGCAGATGTGATTTCTTTTCCATCTGCAGCTTTACAATCTCACAGGCTCTCTGATAATTCACAGCATCTTTCAGATTATCGCTTTCCATAGGCTTATCCATATCGGTTTCAATGGTAAGATCGACAAGGAAACGGTTGCCGACAATCTGCTCCTCTTTAAAATGCCCGTGAAAGGCATAAAACTCCATTCCTTCGATTTGAATCAGGCCCATATTACAAAAATTTGTAAAATTATAACTCTCATTATCAATTAATTATATTGTTCATGTAAAAATAATTGCTAAAATATTTGGTTTGTATTATAAACTACTTTATATTTGCAATATATTTATTTATTTAATTAACCATTTGTAAAAATAAACATTATTATGGAAAACGAAGAAAAACTGATGACAGGCGAAGAGAGTCTGAAAATCATAACTGAAATGATCAACAAGACGAAAATGAATATTCGTCAGAGCAGCTTCCACCTTCTCTTCTGGGGATGGCTGATACTTTTTTGCAGCCTTTCGGAATATCTTTTACTTAAGCTTACAAACTATGCTTCACCATGGTACATATGGTACCTGGTTATCCCGGGAGTTTTTGTATCTCTGATTTACGGTTTTGTGAACGGCAGGAAGGAGCATGTTCACACTTATGCCGAAATGGTGTACATGTGGACATGGATGGGATTTCTTGTAGTCGCAATAGTTCTGATGGTTTACCTGAACCTCGAAAAAAGATATGATCTCATACCTCCTTTTATCCTTCTTGCTGCAGGACTTCCGACATTTGTTTCCGGCTTTATTATTAAATTCAAACCATTGATTTTCGGTGGAGCAAGCTTCTGGATATTTTCCCTGATTGCTTTTTTCGGAGGTCCTTCTGTTGCTCCTCTTACAGTACCGGTTGCAATGCTTACCGGGTATCTCATTCCTGGTTATATGTTAAAAAGAAAGAACGGCCATGACACAGTTTAAAGACCTCGATCCCCTGCTCCATTCACAGCTGAGACTGGCAATTATATCTCTGCTTATGGGTGTTGAGGAAGCCGAGTTCACTTACCTGCAAACTCAAACCGGGGCTACAGCAGGTAACCTTAGCATCCAAATAACAAAATTAAAAGAGGCAGAATATATTAATGTTGAAAAAAAATTCAGGAATAATTATCCTCTGACACTTTGCAGCATTACTCCTCTGGGCAGACAAAAATTTGCTGAATACGTAAAAGCATTACGAAATTATCTCAATCCTGACCAGAAATAATATCATACTTTGTGAAACTTGGTGCCTTCGTGTCTTAGTGGCTATTTTTACTGCCCCTAAGGCACAAAGACACAAAGTAACACTAAGAAAAAATCAATAGTTTTTGCTGAAGGGTTTCAAATTCATCCTATTTTTGTAATCTTAAAATTACGACGGATGAGTGAAGAGACTACGAAGGAAAAAGAAGAATCAAAACCCTCAATAAGCTTTATTGAACAATTCATTATTGAAGATTTGAAGGAGGGGAAAAATGATGGAAGAATCCATACCCGGTTCCCTCCTGAGCCGAACGGTTATCTGCATATCGGACACGCAAAAGCGATATGCCTCGATTTTGGGATGGCGCAAAAGTTTGGAGGGAAATGTAATCTGCGTTTCGACGATACCAATCCTGTCAAAGAAGAAGTTGAATACATTGATTCGATAAAAGAGGATATCCGTTGGCTTGGTTTTGACTGGGAAGAAAGGGAATTTTATGCTTCTGATTATTTTGGAAAGCTTTTTGACTTCGCCATTGATCTTATAAAAAGAGGTCTTGCTTACGTTGATGACCAGCCTGCTGATGTTATATCTGCTCAGAAAGGAACTCTTACTCAGCCAGGTGTAATAAGTTCCTTCAGGAAACGATCTGTTGCAGAAAATCTGGATCTTTTTTACCGCATGAACGAAGGTGAGTTTGAGGAAGGAAGCCGCGTTCTGAGAGCAAAGATTGATATGAGCTCTCCCAATATGCTTATGCGCGACCCAATAATTTACAGGATATTAAAATCGCCTCATCACCGTACCGGAGAGAAATGGAAAGTTTATCCGATGTACGATTTTGCCCATGGACAAAGCGATTATTTTGAGGGTATAACTCATTCACTCTGCACTCTTGAATTTGAGGTTCACCGGCCATTGTACGACTGGCTTATCGATCAGCTGAAAACCTCAGATTACAGGCCCCGACAGATCGAATTTAACCGCCTGAATCTCACCTATACAATGATGAGCAAAAGAAAGCTTCTTGAGCTCGTACTGGAAGGAAAAGTAAACGGCTGGGACGATCCAAGAATGCCAACCCTTTGCGGTTTGCGCAGGAGAGGCTATACTCCCGAGTCGATCAGGAGATTTATCGATCTTATCGGTTATACAAAATTTGAAGCAATAAATGATGTTCTGCTCCTGGAACATGCTGTTCGTGAAGATCTTAACATCAGGGTGCCCAGGGTTTTCGGTGTGCTCGATCCGCTTAAAGTGACTATCACAAATTATCCCAGGGATAAAGTTGAGGAGGTTGAAATAATTAATAATCCTGAGGACGAAAGCATGGGGAAGAGAAAAGTCCCGTTCTGTAACGAGGTTTTAATTGAGCGCGAAGATTTCATGGAGAATCCACCTCATAAATTTTTCCGTCTTGCTCCCGGAGCTGAGGTACGTCTTAAAGGAGCATATATTATTAAATGTGATTCATTCAGGAAGAATGAAAAAACAGGTGTAGTTGAAGAGGTTTTCTGCACCTACGATCCTGCCACACGAAGCGGCGGAGGCACTTCCGACAAAAAAGTCAAAGGAACTCTTCACTGGGTATCAGCACGGCATGCCATTGATGCTGAGGTCAGATTATACGACAGATTATTTGACCATGAAGATCCTGCCGGACAAAAAGATGATGATTACCGCAAATTTCTAAATCCGGATTCTCTTAAAATATTATCAGACTGCAAGCTCGAGCCTTCTCTGCGTTTTGCAAAACCGTTCGACAAGTTCCAATTTCAGCGACTGGGTTATTTCTGTGTCGATTACGATTCAACCAAGGATCATCTTGTTTTTAACAGAACTGTGTCACTGAAGGATACGTGGGCGAAGATGAAGAAGTAAGTCTTAAGCTAACCCCCCATCCCCCCTAAAGGGGGGCTAATCCTCTATTTATTAATGAGTTTCAATGATTTGCATAATTTAGGCCCCCTTCAGGGGGCAGCCATCAGCCATCCGGCTGATGGCGGGGGTTGTTTCCCTGCAACCAGCAACGAGAAAAAGCAACCTTTCTGGCACATTTTTTGTCATAAATTCAGAGTATTTGCCTGACTTTTCTTTGTTTTAATCTAACTTCAAGGAATATGAAAACTTTATTAAATTCTTTCCGGATTACTCTGATCCTCCTTTCTGCTATTGGTTTATATTCATGTGAGAATAAAAACATCGACAGTACAGGATCAGGGACAGTTGAATTCTCAGTAAACATGCCT
>JAPLEC010000420.1 GCA_026391515.1 Bacteroidia bacterium
CTGTCTCCTTTGCGGATTGTGCCATTGACAATTTTGAAATATGCAATAATGCCTCTGAATGAATTAAATATGGAGTCAAAGATAAGAGCCTGAAGCGGTGCTTCGGGGCTTCCCTGCGGAGGAGGAATTTTATTCACAATATCACTCAGTATCCTGTCAATACCCATTCCTGTTCTGGCACTTGCTTCGATAATGTCAGTGCGGTTACAACCTACCAGGTCAACTATCTGATCCTTAACCTCTTCCGGCATTGCATTTGCCATATCCATTTTATTGAGAACAGGTATTATTTCGAGATTATGATCGATAGCCATATAAAGGTTGGATATTGTCTGCGCCTGTATTCCCTGGGTTGCATCAATAACAAGTAATGCTCCTTCGCAAGCAGCAATTGACCTTGATACTTCGTACGAAAAATCTACATGTCCGGGTGTATCAATCAGATTCAGAAAATACTTTGTCCCTTCATGAAAATATTCCATCTGGATCGCATGGCTCTTAATTGTAATTCCTCTCTCCCTTTCAAGTTCCATATCGTCAAGAACCTGGTCCTGGTATTCTCTTTCCGTAATTGTATTGGTCTTCTCAAGGAGCCTGTCGGCCAGGGTACTTTTACCATGATCGATATGCGCAATGATGCAGAAATTACGGATATTATTCATCTGAAAATCTGATTTAAAATCAGGTGCAAATATAGAAATATCTTTTTTGCCCCCCAACTCCGGGGTAAATCGCCCCTAAATCTCCTAAAGGGGACTTATTTTTTCTTTCTGATCCTAATGGGGCGGAAATAAAAGCCCCCTTCAGGGGGTTTGGGGGCAAATAGCGGAGCCGGAATTCAGATCCGGCTCCACATATAAAATATTTTCAGTATTTAAACCCCCTTTAGGGGGCAGGGGCAATTACATCATCCCCTGCATTCCTCCGCCCATTCCCTGTGGCGGCATCTGAGGATGTTCTTCTTTCTCTTCAACAACAACTGCTTCGGTAGTCAGGAACATTCCTGCAATAGAAGCTGCATTTTCTAAAGCAACACGGACAACTTTAACAGGATCAATAACGCCTGATTTATTAAGCTTCTCATAATTATCCGTTTGTGCGTTGTATCCGTAATCACCTTTCCCTGATTTTACATTCTGGGCAACAACAGCACCCTCCTTACCTGAATTGATAGCTATTTGACGACAAGGTTCTTCAATTGCGCGTTTAACTATTTCAATGCCGGTTGTCTGGTCTTCGTTATCACCCTTAAGCCCTTCAAGAGAGGCAATTGCACGGATATATGCTACACCCCCGCCGGTAACAATACCTTCTTCAATTGCAGCACGGGTTGCATGCAATGAGTCATCAACACGGTCTTTCTTAGCTTTCATTTCGATCTCAGAAGCAGCTCCAATATAAAGAACTGCAACACCTCCTGCAAGTTTGGCAAGACGTTCCTGCAATTTTTCTTTGTCATAATCAGATGTAGTTGTTGTCATCTGCTGTTTGATCTGACCTACCCTGGCTTTGATCATTTCCTTGTCACCGAAACCATTTACTATTGTAGTGTTTTCTTTATTGACAGTTACTTTCTCAGCAGTACCAAGCATATCAAGAGTTGCATGTTCCAGCTTAAGACCTTTCTCTTCTGAAATGACTGTTCCGCCTGTAAGGATGGCGATATCTTCAAGCATCTCTTTCCTTCTGTCGCCAAAACCGGGAGCTTTCACTGCACAAACTCTCAGGGAGCCACGCAGACGATTCACGACGAGTGTTGCAAGAGCTTCTCCTTCAATATCTTCAGCAACAATAAGAAGAGGTTTACTGGTCTGAGCTGAAGATTCAAGTATAGGAAGCATATCTTTCATCGAAGATATTTTCTTATCATATATAAGTATATAAGGATTTTCAAGCTCGGCTTCCATCTTCTCGGCATTGGTTACAAAATATGCTGAAATATAACCACGGTCAAACTGCATCCCTTCAACAACTTCAACATAGGTAGTAGTACTTTTTGATTCTTCAACAGTAATGACTCCTTCCTTATGAACTTTGCTCATTGCTTCAGCAATAAGTTTTCCTATCTCCTGATCATCATTGGCAGAAATTCGTGCAACCTGCTCAATTTTAGAAAGGTCATCGCCGATAACTGTTGCCTGTGAAGCCAGATGTTTGACAACTTTTTCAACCGCTTTATCAATACCTCTTTTGACATCCATCGGGTTTGCTCCTGCTGTAATGTTTTTCAATCCTACATTTATAATAGCCTGAGCCAGGACTGTTGCCGTGGTTGTGCCATCACCAGCGATTTCTCCTGTTTTCGAAGCAACTTCTTTCACCATCTGAGCACCCATATTTTTATATGGGTCTGACAGTTCAATATCTTTAGCTACTGTAACACCATCTTTTGTGATCTGGGGAGCACCGAATTTTTTCTCCAGTACAACATTACGGCCTTTCGGGCCAAGTGTCACTTTAACAGCATCTGCCAATTGATCAACGCCCTCCTTCAGAAGAGCACGTGCATCAATATTATATTTAATTTCTTTTGCCATATTATAATAGGTTTATTGGTTTTTAATTAAGCTATAAAAAGGATATCTGACTGTGAGATAAGCAGATAATCTTCACCACCGATGGTAAGTTCCTGTCCCGAATATTTCCCATAAAGAACTTCATCGCCTTTTTTGACTTCCATTTCTTCGTCTTTTTTTGCTGCACCGACCATAAGTACTTTCCCCTGTCGGGGTTTCTCTTTTGCGGAATCCGGAATAATAATCCCGCTGGCAGTTTTAGCTTCAGCTTCATAAGGCTTTACAAGAACCTTACCTGCCAGAATTTTACCTTTTAATTGTGCCATTGTTATTTAGTTTTAAGTTAAAAAATCTGTTGTCGACTCTCTTTTTTCACATATTTTATGCCAAACAGGGAAAAATGACATTTTTAAATAAAAAAGTGTCAGGATATGACAAACTGACACTTTGGTATCATTTTTCATTAATCTGAACCTATTTTTTGGACTGACTTCCCTGGGTTGCCGGAGCTGCCGGAGCTGATGAAGTTGTTGTAGCAGAAGGAGAACCTGTCGGAAGTGTCGGAACAGCACTTGGATCGTAAGCATTATCAATTCTGTCTCTGATCCTTGATTCTTTTACACTTCGTGGTATTGTGGCTGTTGCAACAATGCACAGAATAAGAATTGAAGCAGCAAGAGTCCATGTTGATTTTTCAAGAAAATCTGCAGTTTTGCGTATTCCCATCGTCTGACCTGCCGAGGTAAAATTGGCAGCCAGTCCTCCTCCTTTCGAATTCTGAACAAGAACTATGAGTATCTGGAAAATACATGCAATAATTACCAATATCGATACAAAGAAATATACTCCCATCTTATTATTTTTTTATTAACTCTTTTACCTTTTCAATTTGCGATGCAAAGTAACTACTTTTTTCCGGAAATTTCAAACTTAATTTTTCATAAATATCTATAGCCCTGGAGTAATAGCCTTGCTTTATATAAATCCTTGCAAGTGTTTCTGTTACAAAACCACCTCTTTCTTCTGCAAAAGGTTTTAAAATATCCTCATTTGGTGCATCTGATTTCTCTTTTCTGGGTTCAATCTTCGGATTTGCAACAATGAATTTATCAATCAGATCCGACTGAAGCTGTCTGGCTGATGGTGGTTCTTTATAAGTCTGCTGATCGGCAATTACGACTGGTTCGCTGGAATCGCTTATTTCCGCTGATTCGATATCGATTTCCAGAAGATCAGTCTGTTCAGAGACAGAAAAGCCGGGATCCATGTAAGTAATCTTTTCTTCCACAGTTCCTGATTCTTCATCTATGACTAATATTGTTGCATCAGAATCTTTATCACCAATTTCCACTGATATTAAAAACGAATGGTCTTTATCTGTTCCATCTTTTCCCCCGTCACCATCACTTTTTTCAATCTTATTTATCAGATCCTCGCTGCTTTTTCCGGATTCTATCACTGTCTGCTCAGTGTCTGTTGTTGAGCCGACTTCCTTTATTTCCGGAAGCTTTACAGGCGGTTCTGATTTTGTTTCAACCACAGGTTCCTTTTTCAACAGATAATAGAGTACCTCACGGTCAGCAATATGCATGGCAGAGATACGGAGCTGGTTTTCGAACTTAACGTCTGCAGTATTCTGAAGCCCTTTAAGCAACAGCATATAAGCACTTTGAAAATAAGGGAAAATATGGATAAGCTCACTGACTTCCCCGATCATATGGCGGTCGGCTGGACCTGTATTTTCAATCATAGTCAGAAAATCGTTCCTGTTCATAGGCTACCAGTTTACAAATGCCTTATTAAAAATATCTTCAATCAACAGTTCGACTATCTTTTCTGAAAGTTCTTTTTCGACCTGGCTGAGATCCTGGTTGCTGTTATAATCCTCATAACGCGTAAAGGATTGTTCAAAATTCAGGTTAGGATCGACAGAATTTGTAAACTTTACCTTTACAGTTATTGAAAACCTGTTTGAGGCAGCATAATCATTGGCTCCAACTGTATATGGTCTGGTGTTATAATCAGTTATTTCTCCTTCAAAATTAACATCACCTATTCCGTTGGTTATTCCTAAATTTGTCTGGGCTTTGCACTTATCAATCAATGCATCAGTGATATATTGACTTAATCCGGGTTGTACAAGACTGGCCCTGTTTTGAAAATACTGAACACTTACTGTTTTAACTGCCGGGGAGATGCTAGCACCTGTAAATGAATACTTTATCTTGCATCCAAAAAGCATTATAATCCCTGTTGCCAGGAAAAGAAACAGGATAATCTTTTCAGCTCCCGGGAGCTTTTTACATTTCAATTCCATACTCTTTGATTTTGCGGTACAGAGTCCGTTCAGAAATACCCAGTTCATGAGCTGCCAGCTTTCTTTTTCCATTGTGCTTTTCAAGAGCTTTCCTTATCATTTCAACTTCTTTATCTGCAAGAGATAAGGACTCTTCAATAATCTCTTCGGTATCCTGGATATCTGTTCTGCTCTGTAGTGGTGAAAAATCAACCGGAGTTGCTTCCGTTACTTTTGAATCACTTTTTTCCCTCTTTGTTTCACTGAACAGGTTTTTGACTACCCTGGAATTTGTTTCATCAAAAGCGACATCTGTATCTCCATGCTGAATAAGATCGTAAACCAGCTTTTTAAGGTCGTTCATATCACTTTTCATATCGAAAAGTATCTTATAAAGTATTTCCCGTTCGGAAGAGAATGACTTGTCATCTTCTTTCTTAATTACAGCAGGAAGCTTTATTCCGTCATAATCGGGAAGATATTCTTTCAGCTTTGCAGCTTTTATTTCCCGATCGTTCTCAATTATAGAAATCTGTTCTGTTATGTTTTTAAGCTGTCGTACATTACCCGGCCATGAATAGTTTAAAAGGACATTTTTAGCTTCCTGATCGAGCTTTATTGCCGGCATCCTGTATTTCTCAGCAAAGTCAACAGAAAACTTCCGGAATAACAACAAAATATCTTCACCTCTCTCATGCAGAGAGGGTATTCTTATCGGAACAGTATTAAGTCTGTAAAACAGATCTTCTCTGAATTTGCCTGCATCAATCGCTCTCGAAACATCGGTATTGCTGGCTGCAATCACCCTGACATTTGTCTTTTGGACCTTTGATGATCCTACCCTGATATATTCGCCTGTTTCAAGTACTCTGAGTAGCCTGACCTGCGTTGATAACGGTAATTCTGCAACCTCGTCAAGAAAAATTGTTCCGCCGTCAGCAACCTCAAAATAGCCTTTCCTGCTGTCTGTTGCACCCGTGAATGAGCCTTTTTCATGTCCAAATAATTCTGAATCTATCGTACCTTCAGGAATTGCGCCACAATTGACGGCAATATATGGACCATGTTTTCGGGCACTGTGGCTGTGAATTACTTGCGGAAAAATCTCTTTCCCCGTTCCGCTTTCCCCTGTAATCAATACTGAAAGATCTGTGGGTGCAACCTGGACAGCAATATCTATTGCCCGGTTAAGTCCTTCATAATTACCTATTATGCTGAATCTTTGCTTAATATTTTGAAGATCTTTCATATATTGTTTTACGAATGTGCGAATTTAAGATTTTTTTAAAACATTGGGAAATGCATTTTTCGTAAATTCGCATGATGATAAAAGAGTCTGAATATAAATTTGCCGGCATTATTCCGGCACGGTATGCTTCAACAAGGTTCCCTGGGAAGCCGCTTGTAATGATCGGAAAAAAGACCATGATCCAGAAAGTTTATGAGCAGGCTGTGAAATCACTTGATATTGTTTATGTTGCTACTGACGATGAAAGAATATATTCAGCCGTTTTGAAATTCGGAGGCAAGGCAGTAATGACTTTACCGGATCATCAGAGTGGAACTGACCGATGTGCCGAAGCTATTGATAAAATAATGAAAGAAACGGGCAAAAGAATTGATATTGTGGTAAATATACAGGGTGATGAACCATTTATCAGGCCTCAGCAGATAGATTTGCTAAAATCATGTTTCACCGATAAGAAAGTTACAATAGCCACCCTTATAAGAAAAACTGCACCCGGAGAGGACGTTTTTAATCCTAGCCATGTTAAAGTAATAACCGATACAGAAGGAAATGCTATATATTTCAGCAGGACTGCAATACCATTTTACAGGAACGCTGAAGCATCTCAATGGTCAACACATAATACTTTCTTTAAACACATTGGCCTTTATGCTTACAGTATCCCGATTCTGAAAAAGATAACAAAATTACCCAGAAGTCCGCTTGAAGTTGCTGAGTCTCTTGAACAAAACAGGTGGATTGAGAACGGTTTAAAGATAAGAACAGCAGTCACTGAATGGGAAAGTATAAGCATAGATACACCTGATGATCTGGAGCGGGCTTTAGCACTTTATGATCATTTTATTTAAAAATTTACTAACTTTAGCATAATTTTTGTGCAAAATTCATTATAAACGGTATTTATGAAGAAGAGTTTACTCCTTTTTCTGTTTATCTTTTTTGCCATTTCCCTTCAAGCCCAGAAGGATACCGTTGATTTTTCCACACATCCTATTCAAAAAAATGCTTCAACAGAAGCTTCTACCAATAATCTGAGTATCTATCCTATTCCGGTCAGAGATAACTATTTTAACATCAGGTGCGATAAGGAGATTTCGTATGTTAAAGTCACAAACATTATCGGGCAGGACATATTTAAAAAGAAGTACACTAATCCTGAAACAATTATCAAGATTACTCTTGACAATCCCAAAAGAGGAATGTACCTGGTTACAATAATTTTCAGTGACGGCGCAAGGATAGTAAAGAAAATAATGATTGAACAAACTGAATAGGTAACAATTACAACAGTTTTTCAGCGGATTTTCGGGGGAATATTCCGCAAATAATTGTGAGCTTATTATTTATCATTTCCACACTGGTAAACATTACACTATAATAGGTTGTTTACCATCTGAGGAAAAACTATCTGACTTTATACTAATGAATTTATTGCCATGGAAGAAGGAATTAATGCTTTTTCAATTAAGGATCTAGAAAATTTCTCGGGAATAAAAGCTCATACGATCAGAATTTGGGAAAAAAGGTACAAGATACTTGAACCCGACAGAACTGATTCAAACATAAGAACTTATAATGAATCTGAACTTAAAAAGATTCTTAATGTAGCTTTTCTTAACAGAAATGGTCTGAAGATTTCAAAGATTGCAAGGCTTGATGAAGACGAGCTGACACAAATGGTCATGTCTGTAAGCAGCAGTCATGATGACCTTGATCAGGATTTTCATCCAGGGAAGATTCTTATGTCAGCCATAAGATTCAATGAAGAACTGTTTAAAGAATCACTTCATCCTTATATCAAACGTAAAGGAATTGAGGAAGCATATTGCAGATATCTGTATCCGTTACTTGAAAAAGCAAGGATCCTCTGGCAGACAGGCAGTCTTTCAAGAGCCCAGGAACAGTTTATCCGAAATACAATCAGACAGATAATTACTGTTGAAGACAATCTTCTTAAACCATGGGCTGGCAAGCCAAAAGCTTTGGTAGCAATGATAAATACATCTGATAATCTTTCTGATAATAATTTCCTGTTCTACAAATATGTTCTTAAAAAGCGCGGCTTTGATGTAATTTTTACCGGAGGAATTCTTCCTGCTTCAGAGGTAGTGGAAATTTATAAGATTAAATCATTCGATTATCTTGTAGTAAATTCAAGCGCTTTCGACTTTGCTGAAAAGAAAATCGGATATTTTAATACTATAGGTAAATCGTTGATGATTAAGAAAATAATTCTTACTGATTATCCGGAAGTTATGGATAAAAAGTATCAGGACAGGATGAGTGTTACCAGAGACCCCGATAGTTTTATCAGGTTTGTTGAAGGACTTCGTTAGGTACAGATCCCGGGAATTATCAGATCAGCAATAAAACATATTTCATATTTTCAGAAGGTTAAGAAAATATCTTTTCTCTTTATTAAGGTTCAGGGATGGATTATTTTTTGAGAGTTTATTGATCCTTGAAAGGATTATTTCTGCGAATTTCTTTATTCCCCCTGTTGAATCAGATTGTATTTTGTGAGAGACTGCTTTTGATATTCCTGATACTTCCTTCCATAATTCCTTGGTTCTGACATCAAAATAACAGTCAGAAAAAGCTTCCCAGATATAATCAACTGCTGTTGATGAAGGATGAAGCATATCATCATCATAGTATCGGTAATCGCGCAGATCATCCATAAGCAATTCATAAGCAGGGAAATATGCAGGTTTTGATGGATGATTCAGTAATTCTTCAACTGCCATAAATAGAATTGATTTACTGACCTGGTTACCATGAGCTCCATCTTTCCAATGCCTCACGGGACTTATGGTAAAAGTAACTTTAATGTCAGGGTATTGCGACTTCAGGATATCAAGGAGCTTATTCCAGGAAGAAACGATATCACTGACTTTGAGCAGCTCATGACTAAAATATGCTGCAGGGATTTTATGGCAGTTTGAAACAATTTTTCCGGTCTGCTTCCACCGATAAACTCTTGCAGTGCCGAATGTGAAAAAGAGAAAGCGTGCGCTTGCAATGAATTTACGAGCTTCAACTAACCGCAAATTGATGGATCTAAGAGTTTTGTCCTGATTGACTGATGAGAAATCGGTATAATAATCAAAACTGAGCCATTTGCCATTATTATTATAAAGATCCCTTTTTACATAGTTCTTTCCTGAAAGGATTTTATCAAGAGTATTGCCAACCGATACCGGATTATAAACTGTCCCAGACGGATTGATCATTACCGGCATATGACCGGTTTCGAACTTATTTCCAATTGCAGTTGCAAAACAGGAGCCGATAAAAATCACCGGATCAATATATGTGATTTTATTTACGGAAGGAGTAATATCAAATGTTGTCCTGAGTTCCATGATCTCTGTGAAATATGATTAGGTAAGTTTTAAGTTGATCCAGTTTAATATAAATTTAAAAACATCATTTTTAAATGGCTCATTGTGAAGTTCGTGATAGCCTCCTGGCCATATTTTTAATTCTGCCATTTGTGTTTTTCCGGCAAATTCTATACTACCTGCGGGTGAACAAATCTTATCATTATCTCCATGAATAAGCAAAACAGGTGTTTTTAATTCGGAAGCATGTGATAAAGAATAATTTGCTAAATTCATGAGTGTATGAAAAAGATTTACTGAAATTTTCCCATGAACCAGAGGGTCATTTATATATTTTTCAACAATTTCCTTGTCGTGCGATAAATATTCTACGGGTAATCCTGATTGTTGAATTAGCCCTGGTAAAATATTTTTCATTATTGCAGCAAGTTTCAGTTTTGCTTTGCTCGGTTCAAATGCAAGGCGAAGTGTCGGTGAAGTTATGATTGCACCTGCTATTTTAGGATTTCTTCTTAACAGGTAAGCAAGGATAATTGCTCCGCCAAGGCTATGCCCGTAAACAAAAACCGGTAAATCAGGAAAGGTTTTCTTACATTCATTTATCAGGATGTCCAGCATTTCGTCAAAAAGTGAACCTTTCTGAATATGACCCCTTTTACCATCAGATCGTCCATGACCAGGAAGATCAACACCAGTGAATCCAATATTTTTCTCATAAAATAATTCAGCCCAATGATTATAGCGTTGAATATGTTCTCCATGTCCATGTACCATAATAATTACTGCATTTGATTTCTCAGGTTTTCTAATTAATCCTCTCAGAAGTTGTCCGTTGCTTAATTTAATGTTGTAGTCCATAACTTTTTTCTTTAAAAGTACAAAAGTTGTAGGAATATACTTATAACCGGTAATTATTTTCAAACCTATATTAATAGTTACTTATTGATCACTTTCATTTAACCAGTGAAAATAGAATTATAAATTTTAAGTTCTTCCCTTCGTGCTCTTAGTGATTTCCCCTCTCCCTGATCCGATGAAAAAAGTATAAAAATTGTATAAAAGTCTATTTATACATAATTTAAATTCAACCCTGTTTTAGTTACATATTTCATTCATTATATGTCTTTTAACTATTTCTGTTGTTTAGAATTATCTTAGAATAAAGAGATATTAAGATATTAAGATTTGCATATCTTTTATTATTGATATAATTTTGATTCGTAATTAAAATAATAAGAGCTATGACAACATTTGAATTCAATGACAGTCTGATCGGAATGAAGCCTAATCTTCAAAGGTTTGCCATGAGCCTCACTTCTGATCGCGATTCAGCACTGGATCTGGTACAGGATACATATTTAAAAGCAATCACTTACAAAGATAAATTTGTTGATTTCACCAATCTCAAGGCCTGGGTCTTTACGATAATGAAGAATACTTTCATCAATAATTACAGGCGCAACGTTAAGGAGAACACAATTATAGACGGCACACAGGACCTCTATTATCTTAATCAACCCCATGACAAGGGATTTATTTCACCTGAATCAAGTTATTCTGAAGCTGAAATAGAAAAAGCAATTGATTCACTTGAAGATGAATTCAGAATCCCTTTCAGGATGCATATCGAGGGTTATAAATATAAAGAGATTGCCGATGAGCTGGGTCTAAAAATAGGGACAGTAAAAAGCAGGATCTTTTTTACACGTCAGAAGCTGATGCTGATGCTTAAGGATTATGTCAGATAGTTTTTCGTTTTTACATCAGGTTTAGGTTTAGGGTAAAAGGCTGAAGTCAACTTCAGCCTTTTTTTATTGATCTGAATATAATCCCTGCTATTACGAACAGTATGAAAACACCTGAAACGATCCATGTCCATTTGTTGGATGTTTTTGATTCAGCCCACATTTCATAAGGCTGAGTAAGAAAATATTCTGATTGGACCGGCCAGAGCATAATTCCTGTTGAATCTATAAAACCATTTGTTCCTGTGAGTTTTCCGGGCATAACAATTCTGACCTGGTAATTGTGAAAGCTGATAAAGACCCGTTCTGATGAAAGATTCGCCGCTGAATCTGCTTCAGTTTTGAATTTCAGTGCATTTGCTTCGCCAAGAAATTCTTTAAGTATTATACCATTGTTCCATAGACTATCAAATTTTTCATCATTTATTTCAGCAAGCTTTACAAGATCGTCTTCGCGTTTTTTCAGTGATTCCACAGTCAGATCATTACCTGCTTTCCCCTCTGTAAGTTTAACAAATGAGGTTATCCATTCTGAAGCAAGGCATTTCACAACCCATCTATCACTCTTTTTACTTACTGTATCATTAAGTGCCTTGTATTTGAGGCTGTCGGGACCAGACAATTTTCCATGCTTAATCTCGGTAGGTGAATAAAACCAATTGAGTTCCTCCTGGTTAAGAAATTCTGTAACAAAATAATTGTTGGGCAATTCCTTATCAATTATTTCAGCAAATTTGTACTCTGTGTTGAACCATTTGAATTTTTTTCTGAATTCTGCCCGGCGTGAAATTTCCCTGTTATTTCCGCTATCGGCTTGGTAAGCTTTGTTTAATTCATCTGTGCTGACGAAAAACTTTTCAGCTCTTTTTACCCAGGTTGTATCTCCTTTCTTATCTATTTCCAGAGAATCTCTCACAGTCCATGTGCTGTCGAAAGGAATCTGGATATCCTTAATTTTGAATTTATTTTCCATATTTCTCATTTCAATCTTCCTGGTCACTGAGCCGTCAGGATGGACAACGTCTGTCACAACAGTTTCCGGTTCATCGCATGATACAATCATGACAAGGATAAATGAAATAGCCAGTTTTAATGATTTTCTTTTCATAGCATTACATATTAAATTTCTTTTTATTCTTTTCGCTTAGTTTTTCTTCGATAAGTTTTTTTAATTCAGGATTTTCCTCAATTATTTTAACAAGATCTTTGTATTTATCCTGTAATTCATTATAGGAATTCATAAATTGTTTCATCTTTTTTTCAGAAACGGTAATATTTCCTTTAGGCAGTTTACGTCCGGTCAGCTTATATAACATCATCTTTTCCTCAACGTCGGCATTAGTTTCTGTAACAAATTGATTTCCAGATATTATAGTTTGTTTTTCCAATGTATTAATACGTTTAAGTATCAGCGATTGCTGATATGCAAATACCGAAATAATAAGAACCGATGCAGCGACAAGTCCCGTTCTGACCCATCCGATATAGACCCAGCCAAATAGGTAGTCGAAAAAATCAAATTCCTTTTGTTCACTTTTAATTGGCTTTTGGATTTTTCTGATAACATTTTCTTCAATATCCTCGGGATTTGAAAGAACCGGTTTTGAATCTCTGAGTATCCTGAGAATCCTTTCATATTTTTTTTCTTCCTCTTTCATCTCACATATATTTTTCAATCATTTCACTAATATTTTTTCTTGCATAATGCAGATTTGCTTTAATATTTCTTTTGCTCATGCCCGTTATTTCTGATATCTCCTCATTTGTCATTTCCTCAAGGTCGCTTAAAACAAATACTGCTTTTTGTTTTGGGCTGAGTTTGTCAGTTAAAAGTTTGATTATCAAAGCTGTTTCGCTGTTTTCCAATGATGTACTTTGTTCTGCCGAAATATGATTTGATATATAGCTCCATGTCTTTTCATCTGCCCTCGATTCAGGTTTGTTTTTCTTCTTTCTCAGCTGATCGTAACATTTGTTGACAACAATTTTATATAACCATGTTTTAAAGCTTTCGGACGATCTGATTTTTTTCAGCTTCTCCCAGACTGTCACCATTGTTTCCTGTACAATATCTTTTGCCATTTCTTCATCGCCAAGTATTCTGAAAGCTACTGAGAAGGCAAAGGGAGAAACAGTTCCGACAAGCTTTCTGAAATTCTGCAAATTCCCTCTTTTGCACTCTTCTATTAATTCAAGATCAATCAAAATCCTTCAGGTTTTCTATTATTAAGACGTAATTTTAACAGAAAGGTAAAAAACATATAGTAATTTTAATGCAAATTGAAATTTCGTTACAGTCCAAATATGTGGGAAACTAGAAATTATCGTTGTTGCTGAATTATTACTTTGTGCTCTTTGCGTGCACTTCGTGTCCTTTGTGGTTAAAAATCTTTTAAAAATTTAACCACTAAGAGCACAAAGGTTATCACGAAGGACACAAAGGAAAAATGAATAAATCAAATAATTAATTATTTAACTATGCAAAAGATAATTACACTACGAACAGACAGGAAGAACGGATTATATGATATCACAGTTAAGGTAGTTGAGGTCATTAAAGAAAGCAAGGTAAGGAACGGCATTGCATCAGTATATGCAAGAGGGTCAACTGCAGCGATTATGATCCAGGAGAATTGGGATGAATCTGTTCAGAATGATGTGGTTACATTGCTTAACCGCTTAATTCCTTCGGGTGTATGGGAGCACGATCACCAGGATGATAACGGTGATGCACATCTTAAAGCAGGTCTGGTCGGGGCCTCGGAGACAATTCCGGTTGTTAATGGCAGTGCCGGATTATCTACATGGCAAAATATTTTTTTTTGTGAGTTTGATGGACCAAGAAACCAAAGAGAGGTTGTTGTGACGGTGATCGGAGAAAAATGAAATTTAATTGTCAGATTTTGTAACGATCCTTATATTTTGCATAAAATGTTCATATTTCACTCTGTTCATTGCTGAATTTTTAAAGAGGTCGTCAAATCGTTCTTTTGTAAGCGATTGCCAGTCATCAGAATTCATTTCAGCAATTTCATTTGTAAGTCCGAATTCAGGATGAATATCCGGTCTGGCATCCTTATTCCACGGACAAACTTCCTGGCATCTGTCACATCCATAAACTCTTCCACCCAGCTTTGGTATAATTTCTGCCGGTATCGGCCCTCTGTCTTCAATTGTCAGGTTAGCAATACATTTCCTGACATCGATGGTTCTGTCATTGGTTATAGCTCCTGTCGGGCACATCTCGATACATAATCGGCAATCCCCGCAATATTCACCTGTTAAAGGCTGATCATATTCAAGATCTTTATTCAATATTAATATCCCGATGAAAAAGAATGATCCAATTTTTTTATTTATGACAATTGAATGCTTTCCCTGCCATCCGAGTCCGGCCTCTTTTGCCCAGGCTTTTTCAAGAATGGTGGATGAATCGACGTAAGACCGTCCTTTTATTGACGGATCAATATCTTTTATAAATAGAAGCAGTTCTTCTAATTTTTTCGCAATAACATAATGATAATCTTTTCCGTATGCATATCGCGAGATTACAGGAACACCGGTTTTTTTCTGTTTTCTTTCTGAATAATAACTTATTCCAGTAACAATCAGTGATTTTGCACCAGGAAAGAGAAGTTCGGGATTTATTCGTTTTTCGATGTTATTTTCAAGGTAGCTGATTTTTCCGTTCATGCCGGCTTCGCACCATTTTTTAAGTACAGCACCATTTTCAGATAGGACTTTTGCCCGTGCAATACCACAAATATCAAAACCGAGATTTACGGCTTTTTCTTTAATAAGAACTGATAAACTATTTTTTTCAGCTGATTCCATAACTTATTTTTAAATAAAACCAAGTTCAAGCTTTGCTTCATCGCTCAGCATACTCTTATCCCAGCGGGGATGAAAAGTAAGCTTCAGATCACAATCCTTCACTCCTTTTGTTCCGGCAACTTTGTATTTCACTTCTTCGATAAGCTGTTCTGCCATAGGACAGTTGGGAGCTGTCAAAGTCATGGTGATGTGAGCAATGTGATCGTCATCGACACTAATATTATATATAAGCCCAAGGTCGTAAATGTTAACCGGAATCTCAGGATCGAAGATACTTTTCAGCACTCCTACGAGCCTGGTTTCTATTTCGAGTTGTTCGGATGTGTCCATAATTTATTTTATTTCTGTTATTTAAACCCACCCCTACCCCTCCGAGGAGGGGATTTTTAAAGTTCATGCGTCATTGCAAGGAGCGCAGCGACGAAGCAATCTTCTACTTTTTACCCTTAGCTTTATATGCTATTGCATACAGTTTTATCTGCCGTACCATTGATAATAATCCGTTTGACCTTGTTGGTGAAAGGTGCTGCCTTAATCCGATTTTATCGATGAAATAGAGATCGGCTGAAATTATTTCTTCAGGCTTACGATCTGAAAGGACTTTTATCAGCAGTCCGACAATTCCTCTTGTGATTATTGCATCGCTATCGGCAGTAAAAAATATCCTGCCCTCTTTTAATTCAGGATGGAGCCACACTTTCGACTGGCAGCCTTCGATAATAAAATCTTTAGTTTTGAATTTTTGATCAATAACAGGTAATTCTTTGCCAGTATCAATAAGTAAATTATACTTATCCATCCAATCTTCAAATATTGAAAACTCATCGACTATAGTATCCTGAACCTGGTTAATTGTCATAACTATTTTAAGAAAACATGGAAATTACCTTTTCAATTCCTGTGCCAAGGACGTCGATTTCTTCCTTTGTGTTATAGAAGCACATCGATGCTCTGACTGTTCCATCAATGCCGAATCTGTCCATCACAGGCTGTGCGCAATGGGTTCCTGTACGTACTGCGATACCGAGCTTGTCGAGTATCATTCCGGTATCGTACTGGTGAATATCCTTAAGCAGAAAAGATATAGTTGATATTTTTTTATCAGATACTCCATAAATTTTTAATTTGTCAATCCCTGATAACCTGTTAGTTGCATATTCAAGAAGTTCTCTTTCTCTCATTTCAATATCTTCTCTGCCTAGTGAAAGAACATAGTCGAGAGCAGTGCCAAGACCAATTGCACCGGGAAAATTCATCGTTCCAGCTTCAAATTTAAATGGCAGCTCGTTATAGGTAGTCTTTTCAAAGGTGACGGTTTCAACCATGTCGCCGCCACCCTGGTAAGGCGGTAGTTCAGTAAGCCACTTTTCTTTGCCGTACAAAACACCGATACCTGTCGGACCATAAATTTTATGACCGGAGAAGACATAAAAATCGCAATCCATTGCTTTCACATCTGTTATTCCATGCTGAACTCCCTGGGCGCCATCGATCATTACCGGAATATTAAGTGTATGAGCTACACTTATTATTTTCTTCACCGGCAGGATTGTCCCCAGTGCATTTGAAACCTGGGATACTGCAACAAGTTTGGTCTTTGGTGAAAAAAGCTTCAGATATTCATCAAATAATATTTCGCCATTGTCGTTTATCGGGATAATACGAAGCTTTGCTTTTTTTCTTTCACACATCATCTGCCATGGTACAATATTAGCATGATGCTCGAGATTGCTTATAATGATTTCATCTCCTTTGCGGATATATCTTTCTCCGAATGAAAATGCCAATGCATTTATTGAGCCAGTAGTCCCCGATGTAAATACTATCTCTTCTCTTTTCCCGGCGTTTATAAACGACCGGACTTTCTCGCGTGCTGTTTCATATTCCTCGGAAGCTTTATCGCTTATGGCATGGACACCCCTGTGAATATTTCCGTTGTATGATGAAAACACTTCATTTATTTTATCTATCACACATTGAGGTTTCTGGGTTGTAGCTCCATTATCTAAATAAATAAGCGGTTTATTATAAACCTTTTTATTCAGGATCGGAAAGTCGGCTCTTATTTCAGATATATTTTTCAACAGAAAATTATTTATCGCATTTAACCATGCAGCTTGCGCAACGTGATAGTTCACCTTTTAGCCGTTGCATAACAAGATTATCCATTCTTTCACGGAGGGCTTCGACCTTAATATTCTGGATCACTTCATGGGCAAATCCGAACATCAGCATTAGTCTTGCCTCACGTTTGTTTATTCCTCTCGACCGGAGGTAAAACAGGGCATCATCGTCGAGCTGGCCAATAGTAGCACCATGGCTGCATTTGACATCATCAGCATATATTTCGAGCTGGGGCTTAGTATCCATTTTTGCATCGTCGGTAAGGAGGATGTTGTTGTTCTTCTGATAAGCCATTGTTCCCTGGGCATCTTTGTGAACATAAATACGTCCGTTGAATGCTCCTGTTGCCATGTCATCCAGCACTCCCTTAAACAGCTGATTACTTGTACAATTAGGAAAAGCATGGTCGACATTTACATAATTATCGACATGCTGGAATTTATCTGCCAGGTACAAGCCGTATGAAGTGCATTCTGCTCCTTCACCGCCAAGAAAATGATGTGTACTGTTCCTTACCAGTCCGCCATGAAGGGTAATATTATTTGAAGATGCATTACTGTTTCGTTCCTGGTGAATAAACGTATGGGTTATCTTACCTGCATTATTATGCTCATTCTGTACACGCATTAAATCAAAGCGGGCATTTTCTCCGACATATATTTCGGTGACACCGTTTGTGAGGAATTTCCGGGGCGAAAGGGTATGATCACAGATAATCAGAGTCATATCAGCATTCTTTTCAACGATTATCAGATTACGATGCTGATTAAAAATATCTTCATCTGACTGAACAAGATTCACAATCTGGATGGGCTTCTTAAGTACCACTCCTTCAGGCACATATATAAAAACTCCATCTGGCATTCCGCTTCCGATGACGCCCCTGTCCAATTTATTATCCTATTTAAATCGCTGACGGAGCGGGACGGCCTGCCATTCGGCGCCAGCTCTAATAGAAACGCTGAGTATTTCATGAAGCTTGGCGCCTAGCTATAAGTCGAGATGCGCCCGGGGCTGGCGCTTAGCTCTGGCGGCTTT
>JAPLEC010000450.1 GCA_026391515.1 Bacteroidia bacterium
AACATGTGAAACCTCCTGAGACTATACCCCGGCAGCAAGCCTCTCTGAGATCCGGATGCCTGATGCCATTCTGAAGCTGGACTGCAAGGGATGCAATTATTCCACCTGCAAAATTATCCCCGCAGCCGGTAGTATCACCGGCCCGGACACTCTTCAATTCGTCTTTAATTCGTTGTGAAACAGGCATTTCCATTATTCCATCAGAGGCGAAAAAATTACCGTCAGAATATGTAAGAATATTGTTCGATCCATTAGTAATTATTACCGATGAAACTTTTTTGTCCCTGAAAAATTGTATTGCATTACGGAAGTTGTGTTTGTTACTCAGGCGACAGGCTTCTTCTTTGTCAGCAATGAGAAGATCAATAAACTGATAGCTTTTATCACTCTCTCCCATTGGCCATTTTTTTGAAGGATTTGCTTTTTCGTTCCTGAAATCAAATACAGCATTTACAACTGTAACAGATCCGTTTGACTTTGCTTTCTTCACGAGAGTGGTTAATCTATCATGTATTCGGGGAACAAGAGCCGTTGCACCAAATACAACAATGTCTGAATTAAAAAAATCATTATCGAGTTCGTCAGGATAATAATCCCATGCTGCACCTATTGAGTTAATGAACATTCTTTCACCATGACCGTTATTATAATCAGGATCAGAGAGTACAACAGTAGATGGAGTTCTGTTTCCAATCAGTTTATAATCTCTAAGTACAACTGGCGTTTTTTCCAGTGAAGCAAGAAGGTATTTCCCTTTTTCATCTTTTCCTGCTCGTCCATAAAAACGTACTTCACATTTTTCAGGATCAGTTGTTTGTGCAACATGGATTAAGGACACTATTGATGGTCCGCCGATATTAATTTTATCATATATTCTGCCTCCTGTTATCTTTTTGATAAAGAGATCTATAGAATTCCCGCAATGTTTTTCAAATTCTTCCTGGAAAACCAGCTTGCCGGGGTTTAGCCCTCCATCGCCTCGTTTTTTTGAGAGAAAAGGTTGAATAGCAACGCTGTCAAAATCGACATTATTATATAACAAATCGACTAGACAACAACCAACTCCGGATACAATAATTTTTCCAGCCATAATTAATTCTTCCCGGATTATTATTTAATTATTTAAAGGAATTTCTTATAGTCATTGACAAGCAGATGCAACGGTTCTGTATCCTCAGTAATTTCTGGATATCTTCCTATTTCTTCTAAGAAGCATTTGTCAATCGTATCATCATTGACCATGCTTACTTCGCCAACGAGCACTTTCCCTTTACCTGGTTCTCCATAAAATCTGTGACACATATGCTGTTCCAGGCAAATACTCTCACCAGGTGTTAGAATTACTTTCCCTCCAGCCTTTACTGATCGTTTTATCCCGTCAACTTTAAAATGAACCGGATTATCATCCAACTTATTGTCGGGGGCGGTATTGTACAGTTCAATAACAAGATTACCACCGCCCCGGTTTATAATGTCCTCCATTTTTGACCAGTGGTGATGCATCGGTGTTTCCTGGTTTTCTTCCACTATCATTATTTTTTCAGCATAGGGTTTCTTATCCACACCTAATTTCCCGTTACGTATTGTGAATAAGAACAATCCTCTTGAATAAAAATCTCCCGAACCAAAGTCAGTAATATCCCAGCCAAGCATATTATTTATTATTTCTTCAGCACCGGATTTGTTTTTCTTCCAGTCATCCAGACTCCGGGAAGCCCAAGGTGGAAGGATGAATTGTTTCTTTCTCATAAATGCTTTGGCATTTTCAATGATCTTGTTTATTTCGCTTCGTTTCATTGTAATAATTATTTTTGAATGTTTTTGATTCTCTTTATTTCTTTTTCACATCATTCTACAAGGGTAAATGCTGCCCAGGCAGAAGGAGAATTATGATATTTTTCTTTCATAAAATTCTGAGCGTTTCTGAATGAGTCATGAATTTTTTTTCCGGAAATCCAGTTTTCGTAAAACTTATCCATCAGCTCTGAAGTTTGATAATCGGGTACCTGCCATAGAGAAATAATCATATAATTTACTCCTGCCATTTTAAAGACTCTCTGCATACCGAATACTCCTTCGGTTCCTCTGATTTCACCTAGTCCTGTTTCACAGGCCGACAATACAACCAGCTGAGTATTTGGAAGATACATTTCAGAAACTTCAGATGCAAGTAAAATACCATCTTCAACATTTTGGGGTAACGGCTGATTTTTCCAGGCATGGTTACCTCCGGCAAATATCAATCCGGCTCTTAAAAGAGGATTATCTGATGAACGTATTGTACTGCCCGATTTTATTGCTTTCGGTTCAGATTCTTTATCCATTTTTACAGGTTCAGGGAAAAAGAATCCGTGAGTTGCTATATGAAGCAAAGCAGGCGAATTAAGATTATTGAATGATTTGAAGCTTTCCTCAGTAGCGTTATCGCCAGTAAATGATACCGTATTTATTTTGTTCCGGGTTAATATATTTTCAATTTCTTTGACCTCTGCAAGAGTGCCATCCAGATAGGCAAAACTGCTGCCACGTGCAGGATCATTGTTCATATACCTGTTTTTACCAGCGGAATCAGGACTGAGATACCTTGATGTCGCAGCTTTCATTGTTGATGTATCTGAATCATAATTAATCCCTCCATAAAACACAACCTTCAAATTACCTGAAGAATGAAAGATCTCATTATTTTTTCTTATTACCTCGCGTGTGCTGGTAACTGCAACCATTTTATACTTATCCGATAAATATTTATTATCAGGACAAGGAATGGCATCGAATGAAATCAGATTTAGCATTCCGACCGGTGAATAATATACTGTTTCAGTATTCTTCAGAGAACTTTCCAAAGGTTTCCAGATCAAGTCATACAAATTGTCTTTAATATTTGATGAAATTTCCTGATTACTTTTTGATGAAGTGAATCCATATAATTTATTTGCAGTGGCTGCATCATCAGATGATTTATTTTCTTTGAGCAGATCTTTTAGTTTTTCTTCTTCGAACAACTGGATCATTTCCGGCTGCTTCATTCCAGGCTGGATTAAAAGAGCGCAATAAAGAATCGTTTCATCAGAGAACGTGAGATTGTTCTTATTAAAAGCGATGAATTCAATTGCTGCTTCTTTCTCTCCGAGGGATTGCTGAACATTTTTCCAGGTAATGACAGTGTCAAGGCCAGTAAACTCATTAAAACCAGGCATTTGCTGTAGATTTTTGTACAGCTCCTTTTCTTCGGTGGTTGAAATATTTTCAAGGCTGTCGGTATTAATCCATCGTTGTGCTAATGGTAATTGTTCCTGCTGAGAGAGCAATGTTTTTATTGAAAGAAATTTGTCGTATCTGTCAATCAGATTTTTATTACCGCTGTTCATAATAGCCTGCCTGAATGCTCTGGATGATTGCAAAACAATGCCTTTAAGTGCAAGCTGATTATTATATGCAACACATGTTATTGCAGGATTTTCAGATTTTCTCCTGTAGACAAAAGAATTAATATCGCTGAAATGAGAATTGATGTCGGATATGAATTGTTCCTTCTCTTTCTCAGCAAGAAAAGTGAAATTCTTACAGATATGGTAATAAAGATAATTATTCACTTCAAGATAAAGGATCTCTGCACTATCCTGCCTCCCAGTCAATTCGTACAGTTCAGCAAGATTAAATATTGAGTTTGAGTATAACGGATGATTCTCTCCAACTTTATTCCTGAAAATGTTAATGGCAATTTTTAACAGCTTTTCAGCTTCAGCATATTTCTCTTCGCGTATATAAACTGCTGCAAGTTTTTTCAATGAATTTCCATAATCAGTATGGTGTTCGCCAAGACTGGTTTTGTATATTTCCACAGCCTGTTTTTCATAATTTTCAGCTTTGGTAAAATCCTTTCTGTTCTCATATATATATGAAAGATTATCAAAGCAATAGGCTACATGAGGACTCATTTCACCCAGGTTTTTCTTTTTGATCTCCATTGCCTTCAGGATGATAGGTTCAGCAGAGTCATATTTCTTAATCTCCACATACAGGTTTGCCAGATTATCGAGATATACAGCATAATCGGTACTTCCTTCCCCAAAAACGGCTTTTCCTTTTTCGACAATGTTCAGGTATATATTTAATGCCTTATCATAATTCCCAAGTAAAGTATAATTGTTGGCCAGGATATTCAGATCTGCCAGGTAGTTACCGCTGTTTTTGCCAAATAATTCCTCATCTTTGGCTAATGCTTTCAAACACATTTCTTCAGCTGATGAAAAATTGCTCATCAATTGGTATAAAACTGAAAGCGCATAATAAGTAAGTGAGGCATCATATCCCTTTGATTCCTGGATTTCGAGAGCTTTCCTGTATATTGATTCCGCTTTATTATATTCACTTGTCTCACAGTAAGTATTACCCAGATCACACATATATGATGTATAGTCATCTGATTCTTCACCTCCAATTGATTTTTCTATCTCCAGAGCTTTCAGGAAGAGAGGTTCTGCACTTTTAAATTGAGATATTTCAAAATAAACAGTACCCAGTGCTGCAAGTGCTTGTGCGTAATTAGTGCTCTTTTCGCCAAAGGTTTCCTTATATCGTTTGAGAGCTTCATTTAAAAGACTTATGGAAAGATTGTACTGTTCGGTGTCGAGGTAAAGTAATGCAAGGCTTTCATTTGCATAAGCATATTCTGATTTGTATCCTCCTTTACTTGTTTTATCATAGATCCCAATAGCTTCTTTCAGTGAGGATTCAGCTTCTGAATACTTACCTGTTGAATATTGGAGTACACCCACCATTGTGAGTATATATGCATATTCTTTTGATTTGGTACCATTAATTTTCTTTTGAATCTCCAAAGCTTCTGAAAGAAAAGGTTCTGCGCCAATATAATCTTCCCTGTCTAAAAGCATTGTCCCGTATTCTTGAAGGCTGGAAGCATAATCAGGGTCTTCCATTTCTTCATAGTCCCGGAAAAGTTCAATTGCTTCTTTGTAAGAATTTTCTGCCTTTTCATTATTCCCTAAACCAGAGTAACTCATTGCGATCAGTCTTTTAAGTTGAGCATAATCAGGCATCTGTGAGTCATAATCTTCAACAAGAATTGAATCTGCAAGCAATCCGTTTTTTAGAGCTTTTTCATAATTCTCAGATTCAATATCTTTTACAAGTTCTCTCCATATCTTATTAAGATTCTGGGCATATACAACACCTGAGGCAAAAAATAATAGAATACATACTATTTTTTTCATGGTTTTTTTAGTTACAGAATGAAATCGATATATGAGATTAATCAAATTTGAATCGTTAATAATTTTATTATGAAAAGTAATAAATTTTTAAACAACTATTCTTATTAAATATCAGATTCCCGATTACTATTTACTAAATTGCATTAAAAGTAAAACCAATTAGTTATGAAAACTTATGTATCAGTGATTTTATGTCTTTTAGCTGTGACTGCCTCAAAGGCACAGGTAATTGATCTGACCGGCACATGGACAATGTTTGAAATGGCCTATGTAACAAGTGAGGGCACGCAGAAAATGACTGAGGATCAGATGAAAGCCAACGGTTCCGTAACCGATTACTTTTTTATGGCGGAAGGAAAATTCAAAATGACCAGCAATATGTCAGGTTCGGGCACCCTTGATACTTATGAGGGCACCTGGAAATTTGCAGAAAACAAGCTTACATTAACTCTCAAAATTGGCGAACGTCTTATGGATGTTGTCTGGAATGTTGAATTCAAGGACAATGCAATGAATCTTAGTCGTACAAGTCCCGACGGGTCAATGACTATAATAAACTCTTTCAGGAAAAAATAATTCTGGTTTATCTCTTTTTAGAAAATAATTTTGATATTTTCACAGAATAATTTGGGTTGTTTTTTTGTCATATTATATTATTATTCCTTAATTTATAAGAATCATGAAGAACAATAATTTTTTAAAACACAGGAAGCTTTTCGCTTTTTTTGTCCTGCTGCTTATCCCTGCCGGAGTTTTTGCACAGACAAATTTTTCAGGCACATGGGCTTTCAATGAATCAAAGAGTAATTTCGGAGAAAGTCAGTTTCGCTTTGCGGCTACCACAATGGTTGTCACCCAGGACGACAAAGTACTCACCGTTGAAACCACAAGGCCAGGCCAGGACGGCAATGAGGTTAAAATGACTGCCAAATACAATCTAGACGGCACCGTGAGTGAGAATTCTGGGTTCAATAATACTACGAGAAAATCAACGGTTACATGGTCAGCCGATAAAGCATCCATTACAATCGCCTCAACCATGACATTCGACATGAATGGAGAAACAAGAACCATGAATTCCTCGCAAACCTGGAAACTCACTGAGGGCGGGAAGTTATTGCTTTTGGATAATGTAATGCCCGGTCGCGATGGTGGTGAGATGAAGACGACAGTGGCTTATGACAAAAAGTAAAAAGAACAGGAAATTAATGAAAAGCCTGCAAATATTTGATTTGCAGGCTTTTCTTAGGAATTGAGGACTACTTCAACCTTATACCTTTGTACTATTATACTGTCGCACCTTTATTCCAATATCCCGGGTTTCGGTTTCTTTCCTTCAGAAACCCACTTTCTAAGAAGATCAAATGCTTTCCCGGTCTCTGTCGGTAAAAAGCTGCAGTGTCCCTGGCCTTTTGTATAAATGGTTACCAGATTCGATTGCTTTCCATTTTCATGAACCATATTGTCATAAGAAATTACAGCCATATTTGCAGGAATAAGCTGATCATAAATTGTATGTACCAGTAATGTCGGCCTTGTAGTATTTCCTGTACGGTCATATTTATTAAAGAAATCCTCAGTACCCGGTGTTGCAGCAAGCCTTTCGACTTTTTGATTAAGCTCCCAGTCGTCAGGGAAACCGTTGTAAAGCGTGTTCGTGTTGTCAAAAGGATTTCCGCCCGCCTGTCTGCCTATATCACGAAGAATTAAGTCGTTAAACATAACTACAAATGCCAGGTCTTTTAGCTTCAATTCGAACCCTCTTGCTACAGCTGATGCAAGTAATGTGTCACTTTTTATTGCAGCAGAAACTGCAGACATGGACAGCGCAGGAGCTGTACCTTTTATAACTTCGGAAACAGGAGGGATCACTCCCGGAAATAAGGCAGCAAAAACAAGATTTATATCACATGTCATCTTGATCTGAAGATATGGTCTGCTTGCGAGCGGACACATTGGCATTGCCCCGTTATAATATTTTGGAAAGTTTTCAATGATTGCAAGGGTTATGCCGCCTCCCATCGAATGACCGGTTATGAAGCAGGTATCAGGCTTCCCGTATTTTTTCGAAAAATATTTTCGTAGTGCTTCGGTGTCATTCACACCCTCGGTAAGAGCCCATCCGGTTTTCCTGTAAGCAGAACGGGCCACTGCAAATCCCCTGTCAAGAAAAGGTTTCACGGAATTATCAACTGCAGGATTCTGGAAACGCTTAGGATCTTGTTTTGTTGCTGGCATCTCATATCCATGAGCATACATCACAAGATTATGATTCCAATTTGTCGGAATGACGATACGAAACATAGCATTGTTTATCCGACCTGTATCAATTGTTGCTCCATTTATATTCTGAGCATGTATTTTCGGGTAATTCAGTACAATGATCATTAAGCTTATCAGCAAGATTCTAAGATTCTTCATCTTTTAAGTTCTAAAAATTGAAATGTTTAAAAAAAAATCTTTTATGAGAAATGAAAAATGCATAACTGTATCGGGATCGTTTCCATGAACTATTCTGCGGCATTTAATTCGATTAATGCATCTATTAATCCAGGAGAGGATAATTTTACAGAAATTTTTCCTGATTCATTAAGTGCCTGGATAAAAACAAGTAATTTACCATGGTAAGCATGCTGTCTGTAATCTTTATAGTCTTCAGTATTTGCAGGATTGGAATCTTCCATTCCCAGCAGACGGGCCGGACCCGATATCTCGCAGGTTATTTCATTATCCGCATTATACACTATATTCCCGGCATCATCACAGAGAGTAACAAAAATATGTGCAATGTCCTGTCTGTCGGCTTTTATTGATTGATCATCACAACCAGCAACAATTTTGACCGGAGTGCCGGTTGTTTTTAATTCATAAATTGCTGCTTCAATTCCATGGTTTTTTGCCACAGCTTTCAGAGTACCGTTTTCAAATGGTATCTCCCAGGTTATTGTTCTGTTCTGAAAATCAGCCATCTTTTTTGTGCCAATAGATTTTGAATTTAATAGAAGCTCAACCTCCTCGCAATTTGAAAATGCATTTATGGCTATTGTCTGACCCAATTTATAATTCCAGACAGGTTCGACTCTTTTATGAGCCCATAAGCTTACCGGTCCCCTTTCAGTAAGCCTGTCAGTCGTTCCGATGATAACCATTGGCTTATCGCTCCAGAGGCTCTGCCTGAAATAGAATTCAGGCTTTTTGTTACCGGCCAGGTCAATTACACCTGCAGTATTTGAACGCATCGGAAACCTGCCTGCTTCGCCAATATATTCAAATCCTGTCCATAAAAATTGCCCCATAACATATTCATTATCCGCGACATAGTTCCACATCTCGAGAGTCATTCCATTTTCACTGCCATATAGCGGACGGAGAGGATATTTTTTATGATCCGGTTCATAACGGAATTCCTGGTAATTATATCCGGCTACATCCAGTGCATCAGCATATCCTGTTTCATTAGACATCAGAGCTGAAGCAAGCCCGGCAGTTACAGGCCTTGTTGTATCGAGTTCCTTAATAAGTGTAACAAGTACACTTGCAACTTCACCCAGTCTGTTTGCATGAGGAAGGGTTTCACTGAATTTTGCCCAAGTCTGTGGATTAGCTTCAGTATTAAGTATCTGGTGGGTATATGGGTCGTTCGGATAATCGATCTCATTCCCGATGCTCCACATTATAACTGAAGGGTGATTACGGTCTCTGAGAATAAAATCTTTCAGATCTTTCTCAGCCCACTCCTTAAAATAAGCTGCGTATCCTTCCTTCCCCGGTGTTCCAACATTCCATCCGGCCAGCCATTTCTTCTTGGGAAGTTCCCATTCATCAAAAGCTTCACCGATCACAAGAAATCCTTTCTGATCGCACAGGTCAAGAAAATCAGGCGAGAACGGATTATGGCTTGTTCTTATAGCATTACATCCCATCTCTTTAAGAATACTAAGCCTTCTTGCAATCTCTTCTTTGGGAACGGCAGCACCTAATGCACCGGCATCATGATGCATGCATATTCCTTTCAGCTTCAGGTTTTTACCATTCAGGGAAAAACCTTTGTCAGCATCGAACCTGATTGTTCTCAATCCGACTAGAGTTGAAACATTATCGATAAATTTCTTCCCTTTTAACACAGTTACCAGATTATACAAGGCAGGATTGTCAACATCCCATAATTCAGGTTTGATAACTTTTAACTCTTCTTCAATTGATGTCTCTTCTGAAGGATTAAGTTTTACGTACCCGAAACCGACTGCTACAGTATCATCATTGAAAATCAGATAATTATAAACATCTGCTTTGACAGTTTTTACTGTTTCATTCTGAACAGTTACCCTGACAGATAATGTTGCAGATTCTGCTGATATTTCTTTTGCACTGTAATAAACTCCCCATTGTTTAATATGAACAGCAGGTATCGTTATCAGCTTCACATTTCTGTATATCCCTGATCCTGTGTACCAACGGGAATCTCCGAAAAGAGTATGGTCGACTTTT
This sequence comes from Bacteroidia bacterium, assembly GCA_026391515.1. Lineage (GTDB taxonomy): Bacteria > Bacteroidota > Bacteroidia > Bacteroidales > VadinHA17 > LD21. The sequence continues at coordinate 9,723 of JAPLEC010000450.1, forward strand.
ACTGCAACCAGGTTTTCCTGTCCCGGCTTTAACCATGGTGTCAGATCGTACTGAAATGATATATAACCATTTGGTCTTTTCCCAAGGTATTTCTCATTAATCCATACTTCGCTGTTATTATAAATACCATCAAAACTGATATATATTTTCTCTCCTTTCAGGTTTTTGGGGGCAACAAATGATTTCCTGTACCATCCGATACCGCCCGGCAGGTAACCTGTACAGCTGTAATTATCTTTGCTAAAAGGGCCTTCAATGCTCCAGTCATGAGGCAGATCAAGACTCCTCCATCCGGAATCATCCAATGATACAGCCTGGCTGTTTGCTATATTACCTTTATAAAACTTCCAGTCAAAATTAAAATTACTTACGTTCCTCCCGGCCTGCTGTGAATTTAAATTTAAACAGGAAAGAATAGTTATACTTAGGATCAGAATTCTTCGAAGAGAAGTATGTTCTTTCATTTTATTGTCTGTTTTATGCACCAATTATTTCAAAATTAGTGATTTTATTATCAACCATTCCCTGGTTTATATTTGAATTTAATTTATCTAATCTTTATCTCCTCTCCAAAAGAAGAATCTCTTTCAGAAGCTTTTTATATGGATAATGATGCTCATAACTCCTACTCCCGGGGGCAGCGGTTTTGCTGAAGCTATTATTAAAGGATATATTTCCGATGCAATTCCGGCAGATCCTGAACATGTTAAAAACATAGCTTTGGCTATGGTAATTATCTGGAGCATAATCAGTTATTATCCGTACCTGATTATTGGTGCCTCAATTGTTCCGGGATGGATACAAAGAAAATTTGAAAGCCATCAATAAATAAGCGATAGTTTTTTTGTATCTTGGTTTTTTCTGAAAAAAACATACCCCAACCCCATTATGAGTGAGGAGATCTTAAAAGCACTGATGGAATTATTTGCGCTTATCGTCAAGCAGGATGGGGGTGTAATAATGAATGAGCGTGATTACGTTTCAGGTTTCCTGAATAAGCAATTATCGCATGAAAGCGTAAAGGAATATCTTGCTCTTTTTGATAAACATGCCGGACCTGTTATTGAAAAATCAGCAGAGAAATTATCAGCACCTCCTTCAGTTAAAGACTCAGTAAAGATCCTCGGGATCTGTAAGAAGATCAACCGAACTCTGAACCAGCAGCAAAAGGTTGTTGTTCTCATACGCCTTTATGAACTTGCAAATGCAGATCGCCGGTTTACTCCTCAGAAAATGAACATAATAAATACAGTTGCAGAAGTATTTAAAATATCTCCCGATGAATTTGCCGCAACTGAACAATTTGTAAAAAATAATAATCCTAAAGATCTTGATAATCCATCAATTCTTGTTCTGAGCACTGAAAATGAGAGTGAGCTTTGCAAAAAAATGCTTACAGGTTATCAGGATACAAACATTTATTTTTTAAGAATTGCAAGCGTTGATCTTTATTTTCTAAAGTATATTTCACAGGAACAGCTCTATCTTAATGGACTTCCTATAACCTCCGGACAGGTCTATTCATTTGCAAAAGGCGGAACATTGAGATCAGCCCAGGGTTATGCAATTTATTACAGTGATATCAGTTCAAGCTTTCTTTCCAATATTATTATACACAAGCTTTCATTTATTGTTGAAAATCTTACTTACAATTTTATCGAAGGACATCCAGCAATTGACAATATCAGCTTCTCGATTGATGAGGGAAGCCTTGTCGGAATACTGGGTGCAAGCGGTTCAGGTAAAACAACTCTTTTAAATCTGCTGTGCGGGATACAGAAACCCTTAAGCGGAAGCATCAGAATAAATGGACTCGATGTGATTAAGGATAGCACAGCTCTTGAGGGAGTCCTGGGTTATGTTCCTCAGGATGATTTGCTAATTGAAGACCTGACTGTTTTTGAAAACTTGTATTTTGCTGCATGTCAGTGTTTTAAAGGAAAAACCAAAGAAGAAATCAAATCTCTTGTCGATCATACCCTTACGAATCTCGGGTTGCTTGAAAAAAGAGATTACAAGGTCGGAACACCACTTAATAAGGTTATCAGCGGCGGACAGAGAAAAAGGCTGAATATTGCACTGGAACTTATCCGTGAGCCTTCGGTTCTGTTTCTCGATGAACCCACATCCGGCCTCTCTTCTAGAGATTCTGAAACCCTGATGGATCTGTTAAGAGACCTGACACTTAAAGGAAAACTTGTTTTCACCGTTATCCACCAGCCTTCATCAGAGATCTTCAAGATGTTTGATAAGATCATTATACTTGACCAGGAAGGTTGTATGGCATATTACGGCAATCCTGTCGATGCAGTAATTTATTTTAAGACTATTGATGCCCAGATAAATTCCAACGTCGGTGAATGTCCTTCATGCGGAAATGTAAATACTGAAACAATTTTCAATATTATCGAAACTCATGTTGTGGATGAGTTTGGAAAATACACCGATAAAAGGAAGGTAGAACCTAAAGAGTGGGCAGCTAAATTCAGGCAAAAGTACCCTGTAACCAGCATGCCGGAAGTAAAAAAGCCGCCACACAGGAATCTGCAAAGACCTGGCCTGCTGAAACAATTTCAAATCTATCTTACCAGGGATATCAGTAGCAAATTAGCTGATATTCAATATATCAGATTAACACTGCTGGAGGCCCCTATTCTTGGTTTTGTTCTTTCCTTCATAATCAGATATATTCCCGACCCAAATTCTGACATTTACATTTTCTCGGAAAATGAAAATATTCCGATATATATCTTCATGAGTCTTATTGTGGCTCTGTTTCTCGGATTGACAATAAGCGCAGAAGAGATTTTCCGTGACAGGAAGATCCTGAAAAGGGAACATTTTCTCAATCTGAGCAGGACAAGCTATCTTGCTGCAAAGGTAGCTATCCTGATCTTCATATCTGCCCTGCAATCAGTATTGTTTGTAGTGGTGGCAAATCCGATACTTGGGATTAAAGGAATGTTTTTCTATTACTGGCTTGCTCTTTTTACAACAGCATTTTGTGCAAACATGCTGGGGCTCAATATTTCAGCTTCATTCAATTCAGCAATAACTATTTATATCATCATCCCTCTGATCATAATACCGATGATGGTTTTAAGCGGTGCAATGTTTCCCTTCGATAAGCTGAACAGGAAGATCGGGAATGTAGATAAAGTGCCGTTAATAGCTGAACTTATGCCGACAAGATGGACCTATGAAGCATTAATGGTTTCTCAGTTTAAAGATAACAGATACAGCCAACAGGAATATAACAGGGAAGGGGAAACTTATTATATGCTCCAAAAAATGATAAGCGAGGCTGATTTCAATAAAGTGCACAGGATTCCCGAGTTGAAAAAAGCGGTGGAAACAAGTCTTCATGAGTACAGAAGCAATCCGAAAGATATTGATAATCAGGGGCAACTTCTCCTGGAAAAGAAAATCCGTCATTTTAGTAAGCTGGCTCTTTTAAAGAATGAACTAACCAAAATGTCAGAGCTTTACGATATTCCTAAATTCAATCATTTAGATCTGTTAACACCTTATGAATTTAATCCGACCGTTTCAGATTCCGTAAATATTTACCTGGGCAAGCTTGATGAAATATTCAGTAAAATATCAAATTCAGCCAGTGACAGAAAAGATAAGTTCTATAACCTTGGCGAGAATAAAGAAAAGCTTGATGAGCTCCGGAACGATTATTATAATTACAAGCTCGAGGAAATAGTAACTAAATACTACGAAAGGAAAAAAATCCTTTTCTATAAGAATACTATTGTTCAGAATATTGATCCTGTCTACCTTGATCCTTACAAGAGGGGATTTCTTGGTTTCAGAACACATTTTTTTGCACCTGCAAAATATATCTTCGGAATTAAAACTGACACATTCACGTTCAATATAATCATTGTTCTCTTAAGTACAATATTGCTGTATTTGACGTTATATTATGAACTTCTGGCCAAGCTGGTAAGATTCATAGAAAGATTTAAAATCCGAAAAAAGTTTTTTCGTAATTTAGTTACATGATTTTTTATATTTTTGTATGAAACAACGTATCATCCTGATGAGAGGGAGATTGGTTTTTATCTTAATTACTGTTTTGCTTATTAGTTTCTCATGCAGAAATTCAGCGAAGAGGAACGCAGATTTTGTGTTTCCGGAAGCTGATTCAGTGCCTGTAGGAGAAGCGGAAAAACTGAGCGCTGAAGCTATTGAGGAGATTTCAAAAAACATTACGTCACCTGTTGAAATTGCAAATCTTCTCCAGGTACTTGCTGTACCATATTCTCCGGATTATCTTGCTTCTTCAATCGATGCTAATAAGCAGCCAACGGCTTTTGATAAAGCGCTTACACTTGGAATTCTTGGCGCAGATCTTGGCTATCTTAATATGTATGAGAAGACCGGGTCATCCATCGATATCCTTTCTTCAATCAGAAAACTCGCGGAAGGGACAAGAGTGGGACAGTTTTTCGATTTCGAGACAATAAAAAGACTTTCGTTAAATAAGTCAAATCTTGATTCTCTTCTGCTCCTTTCGATTGATTCATATACTAAAATAGATAAATATCTGCGCGATAATGAAAGAGGACAGCTTTCCTCACTCATGATAATAGGAGTCTGGCTCGAAGGTCAATATCTTGCAACCCAAGTAGTTAAAGAATATCCTGATCCAATACTCAAAGATCGGATTGGCGAGCAGAAAATCATTCTGAATGATCTTATTATGCTGGCAAATCCTTATTGTAACCGGGATTCGGAATTCGGTTCTTTGTGCAAAGATCTTCAGATCATTAAAGAAAAATACAGGGATATCAGGATCACTTATACACTTGGCGAACCAAAAAGTGTCGAAGTGGATGGCGGTTTAAAAGTCGAACAGACAGAAACAAGCGTCGTTGAAATGACTGATGCACAGCTGGCAGAAATTATTGAGGTTACGAAAATTATCAGAAACAAACTAATTACAAATAATTAGATGAAAAAATATTTTATCACATTGTTCTTTTTATTTACACTCGGTGCATTGGTTATGGGCCAGGCAACTGATCCGCTTGTAAGTAAATGCGTTATGAATGCAGGTCCTAACGCAAAATACCTGAAAGATTTCAGGGTCCAATTAAGCAAATCAACCACAACCGGTGAATTAAGATACAAGGCACAAATGTCGCTCTGGAAAAATACAAAGTACCGATTCTCCATGTGCAATTCTGAAGATTCAAAAGGTCAGCTTATACTAACAATAAAGGATGATGCCAACAAAGTGGTTCTCTCGTCTTTTGATCAAAAGTCGGGTAAGGCATATCCTTTTGTCATATTTGAATGTTATAAAAGCGGAATTTATACTCTTAATTATGATTTCCTTGACGGGCAGCAGGGATCGGGTGTCGGAGTGGTTTCTATGGTAAGATGATCTCCTTAAAAAATATAGAATATCTGAATTAACAGAATCAGCAGTAAGAATCCCGTAAAAATAATCTCAGGCAAAAGTTTCTTTTTCACAAAAATAAAATAGTGTGCCAGAAAATAGCTGGCCGGAATGCTTATTATCCATATCATCTCAACAGATACTGATGGCAGAATGAAGTACAAAGCCAGAGAAACAAGAAACCACCAGAAAAGCAGATAAAAAGTTTTGCGCGATTTTATTTTTTTTGAATTCATTTGCCTCAATAAAAATCCAAGGCTTATAAGTACAATCAGCCCTGAATAAATCAGGACAATTATTGTCAATCTTTGAAACTGGTATCCGGCTGTCTCTCCAAAAAGATTATCTTTTATATCTGAAAGAAATATGCCAAGATCTTTCCCTAAAACATAATAGAGCCCAAATATAAGGATATAAGGTGTTGCCAATCCTAAAAGTGCTAATGCAATCTCACCTATATTAACCGTTCTCAATAAAGTGATACTTATTATTACCAGCAGACCAAACCATATCAGGTTCGCATAAAAAAGACTTGCGATGCTGATGAGAATAGCTGCATCAAAAAAATTAAAAGCAATCCCCGGTTTTCTGTACGAATCCATAATTCTCATGACAGCCAGCATCAGAAAAAGAGTTGCCGGCAGAACAGGATTCAGAACCTGGTATTGTGGAAATACTGAGCTGAATAATAGATAGATAAATGCTGGTAAAAATGTCCTCTCGTTTATAAAAAAAACTGAAGTATTGAAACTGATAACCAGAAAAAGCATTATGGACAGGATGAGGAATGAAAAGATCACTCCCAACAATGAATTATTACCGATCAGTAATTTAATAATGCCGTAAAGCGGCATTGGCTTTATTTCATATATTGCTGAAACCGGTAACTTAGGATTAATAAATGCACTGATCCAAAAAATTGCAAGGGAGATGACAATAAGAAAAATAACTCCCGGACCTGTTTCCCGAAATACTTTTAATAACATTAATTTTATAAATCAAAGCCAATATCCATTCTATAATACATATCCTCGAACGAGAGCAGGCTGGCATTCCGGTATGAGCTCACTAATGCCTCATTCATTGTTTTCCCCCAGGCGCTGACCGCAAGTACCCTGCCACCGGATGTAACAATTTTATTATCTGACATTTTGGTTCCTGCATGAAAGACAACACAATCTCTTGGCAACCATAGACCGAAAATCTCCTTCCCCTTTTCATAATGACCCGGATATCCTCCTGATGCAAGCATTATAGTCGTGACAAATCTGTCATCAATCTCCAGGTTTTTTTCGGCCAGGTTTCCTTCAGCAACTCCTTCAATCAGTTCAAACAGATCCGATTTAATCCTTGGTATTATCGCTTCAGATTCAGGATCACCCAGACGTGCATTATATTCAATCACATAAGGATCTCCATTTACATTGATAAGCCCGAAAAAAATAAATCCTTTATAAAGAATTCCTTCTTCTGATAGTCCTTTTATTGTCGGATCAATTATTCTTTCACTCACTTTTTTCATAAATCCGGTATCAGCAAACGGGACCGGAGACACAGCGCCCATACCTCCTGTATTCAGACCTGTATCTCCTGCACCGATTTTTTTATAATCTTTTGCTTCCGGAAGGAGTTTATATGAAGAACCATCAGTGATAATAAAGACTGATAATTCAATACCTTTGAGAAATTGTTCAATCACTACTTTCTGCCCTGCTGATCCGAATTTTCCGGCCAGCATTGCATTCACCTCGTTTTCAGCATCCAGCAGATCATTGACTATAAGAACACCTTTTCCGGCCGCCAGTCCGTCGGCTTTTATTACGTAAGGAGGATTAAGTGTTTTCAGAAACACTGAAGCTTCTTTTACTGTTGATTTATCAAAACTTTTATAAAGTGCTGTCGGTATTTTATGACGTGTCAGGAAAGCCTTTGCAAAGTCTTTGCTGCCCTCAAGCCTTGCAGCAGATTTATCCGGACCAATAACAGGTATGTTTTTAAGAATCTTGTCATTAATAAAAAAATCATGTATTCCAGTAACAAGAGGAGCTTCAGGTCCTACAATCACCATTTTTATTTTGTTCTCCAGAACTGCTTTTTTTACCTCTTCAAAGTTTTCAGGATTAAGAGGTATGTTTATTCCGATTGCTGCAGTTCCTGCATTACCCGGACCAATAAAAACAGAGCTGACCTTTTTGCTTTGAGCAAGCTTCCATGCGAGTGCATGTTCTCTTCCACCTGACCCCAGAATAAGAATATTCATTTTTCAGGAAATTTAAGTATCTCAAATGTAATATTTCAATTTGAAAAATAAAACCGGGGGAAATGGGAAGAGTGATGTTAAATAAATAATAACCACCCCGTCATCCGCTGGCTAGCGGATGACACCTCTCGCCAAAAGCGGGAGGAAAGTATTGATTTATAATAATTTAACTTTCTCCCGACTTGTCGGGAGGGAGGTGGTCTCTTTCTAAACAGTTATCTCAAACCTGTAACCGTTAGAGATAGACATTTCGATAAAGTCATTAAGAAAAGTATTACAAGTTGAACTTGAAGTATCATGCAGAACTATTATGGAACCACTTCGTAATTTTTTATTCAAAATGTGTAATGATCTTTCAGCACCGAAGCTTCTATCAAAATCATAGCACATGATGTCCCATAAGATTATCCTGAACGATTTACGTAACATCCTGTACTGATTTATTGTCAACCGGCCATAAGGAGGACGGAATAAATTACCGGATGTAAACTGTGAAGCACGGTTTATATCATCACAATATTTATCAATGGATGTTTCCCATCCGTTTAAATGATTGTATCCGTGATTCCCAATCAGATGTCCTGTTTCTTTGATTTTTTCAACCAGATCCGGATATTTTTCTGCAGCTTCCCCATTGCAGAAAAAGATGGCTCTGACATTATAATTATTCAGTATATGAAGCACTTCTGGTGTTGATTCCGGATCAGGTCCGTCATCAAAAGTCAGAAATATAATTTTTTCAGAAATCTTTATCCTGAAAACTGCGTCGGGATAAAGAATTCTGTGAAAAAACCAGGGCCTGAATAACCGCATAGATTATTTTTTACGAGAGTAAAGCTTTTCGTAATATTTTTTTATCAGTGATTCGGTTGTTCTGGTCAGCGAGGCATTCTTAATACTTAATGATAAATTGTAAATATCGTATAGCGCCTGCAAATTCATTCTATAATAATATTCGAGGCCAAACAATTGATTAGATCTGAGGCTGATTGCATAATCGAGATATTCAACTGAATAATTTATAACATCATTGATGATCTTTTCACCTTCTTCTTTCTTTCCTGCCCTGATCAGTACTTCAGCCAGATTAATGGAAAAATAATCGTTGGGTAATTTATCGGTTGAAACAAGTGAAATACCTTTGTTTATTACTTCAACAGCTCTTGTTGTGTCACCTGCCTTAAGCAATTCTTTGCCCAGATTCCCAAAAAGTCTTCTGAAGTTGCAGAACATTCTGCGGTTATTTTCATCAAGGTAAACAGAAGAATCATCTGCATTTCCCCATTTGAATTTATTCATCATGTTATCATACATAAGATAAGGATCTATCATGCCGAAATCGCCCATTTCATTTTTATCAATTTTTACCGGGGTTATTCTGTAAGCCATGCCTTCCTGAATAAAATAATTTTCAAGACCTTTATACTGGCTTGATGGAACGGTTGTTGAAATATACACTGGCCTTACCCATTTATTGGTCGAAAGAAGATCCATCATTGCTACATCGCCTTTGTATGCTTCCTCATCTGAATACTCCCAAACCATCGGAGAGACCAGCCTGTTTTTGAAGTATTTTTTTACGGTGCCGTTAGCCAGGACAACAGATGAATCAACGTCAATTGATATCTTATTAGCCGGTATGTAATTTACATAATCGCCTCTGCCGCTGATATCAGTTAAATACTCTTTCTCATTATGACCGACAAACTGGATAATATTCTTAATATTAACGGTTAAGTCATTCCGTTTATAGACCGGGAGCTGGGATCTGACACCTTCAAGATATTTATCCGAAGTAAGTGTAAATGGCAATGGATCAGATTTAAAAGCTTTTTGCCGCATCATGTCGATGTACCAGCCAGCCTGAATATAGCTAAGGTTTACGACTCTTACATCGGATCTTACCTGTTCAACATCCTGAACATACCAGACCGGAAATGAATCATTATCGCCATATGTAAAGAGTATGCTGTTCGGCGCACATGATTCAAGATAATTGGCTCCAATGTCGCGTGCTGTATAACGTCCGGATCTGTTATGATCATCCCAATTTTGCGCAGCCATTAAAACCGGACAGGCAGCTAACAATAATCCAAAAGTCAATGCAGCAGAAATTTTATTGTCAAGGAACTTTTGAAACAGTTCATATAAAAACATGAATCCCATTCCAATCCATATTGCAAATGCATAAAACGATCCTGTATAAGCATAGTCACGTTCCCTGGGCTGGTTTGGGTATTGATTCAGGTAAAAAATAATTGCAACACCTGTCATAATAAAAAATGCCATTACCAGTATCAAACCGTTTCTATCTTTTTTGTACTGCCACCAAAGTCCTGCTAATCCTATCAGCAGAGGTAACAGGTAATATTTATTATTCCCCGGATTATTTTTCAGGTCATCCGGAAGCTTACTCTGATCTCCCAGTCTGAGATTATCAAGGAATTTTATTCCGCTAATCCAGTTACCATTAATATTGTTTCCGTTTCCCTGTATATCATTCTGTCTGCCGGCAAAATTCCACATGAAATAGCGCAGGTACATAAAACCTGTCTGGTATCTGAAAAAGAACCGCAGATTTTCTACAAAAGTCGGACAGATGATAGATTCTCCTCCGGGTGAGTTTTTTGGTGTTTTACTTACACCTTTAATCTTACCCCAGTACTTATACGCAGCTTCATGGTCAGTCTCAGAACTGTACATACGTGGAAATGCAGTCATAAAATTCTTGTCATATATATATTCGGGGCGGTAATATGGTTTATATTTTCCATTGACCTTATTATAACCTGCAACTACTTTTCTGACATTAACAATCGGAGCACTGTAATAATTTCCATGGAATTTAGGAGAGCTCCCATATTGTTGCATATTGATATAATAGGCAAGGGAAAAAATATCAGACGGATTATTCTGATTCATGGGAGGTCTTGCCGACGATCTTATCATTATCATAGCATATGATGAATATCCTATCATAATCACTGTCAAACAGGTCATTATATAATTTAGCACTACTTTTTTTCTCTTTAATGAAATCATGATGCCGATAACCATAGCCGCAATAAGCAGAGCAACAAAAATCAAAAGCCCAGTGTTATATGGTAATCCAAAGCCATTTACAAAAAGAAGCTCGAACCATCCGGCAACTTTTGGGATCCCCGGCATGAGGATAAAGACCATAAAGAAGAGTAAAACGACAGCCAGTAATAATGTCGTTAATAATCCTTTAGTAGTAACCTCATATTTTTTAAAGTAGAAAACAAATACTAGCACCGGTATTACCAGCAGGTTCAGCCGATGAACACCCAGTCCAAGCCCCATGATATAAGCAATAAGGATTATCCAGCGCCCTGAATAGTTTTTGTCTGCTTCTTCTTCCCATTTCAGCATAGCCCAGAATACAAGGCCAAGTATAAGTGATGATAAAGCATAAAGCTCACCTTCGACTGCTGAGAACCAGAATGTATCGGAAAATGTATATGCCATTGATCCTATAATGCCGCTTCCGATTATTGCAGGAATATGCTTTGACTCCAGGGGAATATTTCTTGTATAAACCCTGCGTACCAGATGGGTAATTGTCCAGAAAAGAAACATTATGGCAAATGCACTGCAAATTGCTGAAAATGAATTTATCATCAGTGCAACTTTTGAAGTATCGCTTCCGGCAAAGAGCGTTGCTATTCTTCCCATCATTAAAAACAAAGGAGCTCCCGGAGGATGACCGACCTGTAATCTGAAAGCTGATAGAATGAATTCACCGCAATCCCAGAAACTCACTGTCGGCTCGACAGTCAATAAATAGACTACTGCAGAGAGTATAAACATAATCCAGCCGACAATATTATTCCAGCGGCGATAACTGCCCCATACTGAATCCATAAATGATCTGTTTAAATTTTTGAAAAAACAAAGAAAGTTAAAAAATACAATATCTTCTTATATGCCAGATTATTTAACAACATTTTAACTCCAATGAGCCGCCCCCCATCCCCCCTGAGGGGGGGGCTAAATCTGGTACTTTTTTAGCCCCCTTTAGGGGGTTTGGGGGCAGATAAAAAATCTCCAGGGTTTATTCTTCCATGTTTCACCGGCATAATTAATCCCGATTCTGGTACTGGTTTTAACAGTGACCTTCAGCTCAGCATCTTCGACCCAGATTCTGTTTGAAGTCACCAGGTCTTCTCCATAAAATGATTTATCAATACAGATTGCTTTTGTAAGCTTTCCGGGACCGTGGAATCCTTCAATTCCCCTTATCAGGGCAGCTTGCGGAATATTTTTTTCACCGGCAACAAAGTTTAACATCCAGTACATGCCATAAACAAAATAAACGTAAATCTTTCCGCCCTCATGATACATTACTTCCGTTCTTTCAGTTCTCCCTTTGCTGGCATGGCATGCTTTATCCTCGGCTCCACGGTAAGCTTCAGTTTCAGTAATCATATATCTTTGAATTGAATTACCCTTTGATCTGATAACCAGAATTTTACCGATAAGTTCAGGTGCAACCTGAAGTACATCACGGATAAAAAAATCACGTGATAACCTGCAGTGAACTGTCATTTCAATATGGGATCTTGCCTTCAAATTCATCCCATTTTTTGAAAACTTCCTTTCCTCCAGCATCTGAAATATGAACAAAGTGTATTTTTCGATCTTGCAGATTGAGATTTATTTCGTTATAAATTGTTTTGTCGTTAAAGCCTGATTTGGCAGCATCAAGACTCTCTGCAGCATAAATAACTTTTTTAATTCCCGACCAGTAAATAGCTCCAAGGCACATCGGGCATGGTTCGCATGAAGTATAGATTACACATCCTGAAAGATCGTGTGATTTAAGGAGAGCAGAAGCTTTTCTTATTGCAAGTATCTCTGCATGAGCTGTAGGGTCATGTGAAAGCACTACCCTGTTTGTTGATTCAGAAATAATTTTCCCATTCTTTGAAATCACGGCACCAAATGGACCGCTGCCATTATTAATTCCGTCAGCAGCTAATCTGATCGCATGCTCCAGTAAAGATCTGTCATCATTCATTTATTCAATCATTTTATAATGTCCTCCGATTAAACGGGATGTAAAAATAAGCTTAGTTTTGTTTATCAGGAATAAAATCTAATCAATATTCTTTTTTTTTAATAAATATGTTGTATTTTTGCAGACCCGAAAACAAAGGGTTTTTACATTAAATATAAGTGTATCAATTAAAAACTAAGAACAAGTGAATACCTTAAGTTATAAAACAGTATCCGCAAATAAAGCAACTGTTAACAAGGAATGGGTGATTATTGATGCAGAAGGCGCAGTTCTTGGCCGTCTTGCAACCTTGGTTGCCAGCATGTTAAGAGGAAAGCATAAAACAAACTTTACTCCTCACGTGGATTGTGGCGACAATGTGGTTGTGATAAATGCCGAGAAGGTCGTTTTGACAGGAGAAAAATGGTCTGATAAAGAATATGTAAGGTATACGGGGTACCCCGGAGGTCAGAGATTTACCACTGCCGAGAAGATGATGAAGAAGAATCCGATAGGGCTGGTCGAGAATGCAGTAAAAGGTATGCTTCCAAAAAACCGTCTTGGAAGAGCTATTTACAAAAATATGCATGTCTATGCCGGATCATCTCATCCTCATGAAGCGCAGAAACCAAAAAAAATTGAAATTAAAAATAAGTAAAGAACAGATATGGAAGCAATCAATGCTATTGGAAGAAGAAAAGCAGCCGTTGCAAGAGTTTATTTAAGTGATGGTAAAGGGAAAATTACCGTTAATGGCAGGGATTATAAAGAATATTTCGGAGCTGAAACACTTCAATATGTTATTACCCAGCCGCTGGTTCTTTTAAATGTTGCTGAAAAATATGATGTCGTTGTGAATCTTGAGGGTGGTGGTGTGAAAGGCCAGGCAGAGGCTCTGCGTCTGGGCATAACAAGAGCCCTGGTTAAGGTGGATGAAGAAAATAAAAAGATACTTAGAACAAATGGTTTTATTACCCGCGATCCACGTGAAGTTGAAAGAAAAAAACCAGGCAGACCTAAAGCCCGGAAGAGATTTCAGTTTAGTAAACGTTAGAAATTATCAATCAATAGAGATGCAAGTTTAGTATCTAAATTGCAAAGACTCCCGCAAGGCGGGACTACTCTGCAATTGATTGTAAAGAATGTAAACTTAAATTTAATAAAATGCCAAGAACAACTTTTAAAGAATTACTTGATGCAGGCGTTCACTTTGGACACCTGAAAAGAAAATGGAATCCGGCTATGGCTCCTTATATTTTCATGGAGCGCAATGACATCCACATTATTGATCTTGAAAAAACTATCATTAAGCTCGATGAAGCCGCTTCAGCTATGAAGCATATAGCCAAATCAGGGAAGAAAGTATTATTTGTCGCCACCAAGAAACAGGCCAAAGAAATTGTTGCCGAGAAAGTTAAGAAAATCAACATGCCTTATGTGACTGAGCGCTGGCCGGGTGGAATGCTTACCAACTTCCCTACAATTCGTAAGGCAGTCAAAAAAATGGGATCAATTGATAAGATGGCTTCAGATGGTACTTTTACGAATCTATCAAAACGTGAAAGGCTTCAGGTTACCCGCCAGAGAGCCAAGCTTGAAAAAACTCTGGGAAGCATTATCGACCTTACACGTCTTCCTTCTGCCCTATTTGTTGTTGACGTCTGTAAAGAACATATTGCTGTAAGAGAGGCTAAACGTCTCGGGATAACTATTTTCGCAATGGTTGATACCAATTCAGATCCTTCAAATATAGATTTCCCCATCCCGGCTAATGATGATGCATCTAAATCCATTTCTCTGATTGTCGATATTCTGTGTCAGGCAATTGAAGAGGGACTTAATGAAAGAAAAATGGAAAAAGATAAAGAGCCCGGAACTAAAGATAAGAAAGTAATGAGGAAGGAGCTTGAGACTAAAGACATTCCTACTTCTCTTATCGAAGCAATAGTTGAGGAAGAGGAGGAAGAAGAAGAAGTTGAAGATGAATCAGCTTCAGAAGAGTCAGAGGAAGAAGAAGAGGTTGTCAATAAGGCTGATGAAACAGAAGAAGAGGAAGAATCATAGAAATTATTTATCATAACAGAAAAATATTTTAATGGCTACTATAACAAGTGCAGATGTTGCAAAGCTGAGAAGAGTGACCCTTGCAGGAATGAATGATTGTAAAAAGGCTCTTGAGGAAGCTGATGGCAATTTCGAGAAAGCAATAGAAATAATAAGGAAAAAAGGACAGGCTGTTGCCAATAAACGTGCCGATAGAGAGGCATCGGAGGGTGCTGTTTTATCAAAGGTCACATCTGATGGCAAACTTGGTGTTATGATTGTTCTTAACAGCGAGACTGATTTTGTAGCAAAAAATTCTGATTTTCTAGGTCTTGCACACAAAATTCTTGAAACCGCTCTTGCAAATAATCCCGCTGACCTTGCAGCACTTAAAGCTCTTCCAATGGATGGAGGTAAGGTTGGAGAAAAGGTTATTGAATTTGTCGGTAAATTTGGTGAAAAACTTGAAATCTCATATTTCGACAAAGTTGAAGCAGCTCATGTTCAGGCATATATTCATCCCGGAAACAGGCTCGCTACTTTAGTCGGCTTTACAAAAGCAGGTCTTCCTGTTCAGGTTTATAAAGATGTCGCAATGCAGGTCGCTGCAATGAATCCTGTTTCAATTGATAAAGGTGATGTTCCTGAGAAAATTATTGCCCAGGAAATTGAAATAGGAAAAGAACAGGCACGACGCGATGGCAAACCTGAAGAAATGCTCGAAAAAATTGCTCAAGGGAAACTTGGCAAGTTCTTTAAAGAGAGCACTTTACTTAATCAGGATTTTATAAAAGACAATAAACAGACTGTTGGGCAATATCTTAAAGCTGCTGATAAGGAACTCTCCGTTACAGCTTTTAAAAGATATACTCTTAACCTATAAAATAAGTTCATAGTTTGATATTAATGTGGCGCTTCATAGCGCCATTTTTTTTCGCCCCTAAATCCCCTAAAGGGGACTTATGATTTTATCTCAAAATAAAGCCCTCTTTAGGGGGTTGGGGGCATGGGGATTCCTTTTTTTATATTTAGTTTAAATTCTATCTTTACGATAAAGAAAAAAAATATGAGATACTCAAGAATACTATTGAAGCTCAGCGGTGAATCAATGGCCGGAAAAGGAAATCATGGTATAGATGAAAGTGTGCTGGATGAATATGCACAACAGATTATAGATGTTGTAAGAGAAGGCTGTGAGGTAGCCATCGTTATAGGAGGAGGCAATATTTTTCGCGGATTAAGTGGTTCTGAATCAGGTATTGACAGGGTTAAAGGCGATCAGATGGGAATGCTTGCAACTGTCATAAACAGCATTGCCCTTGAAAGTGCTATTATTAAGCTTGGGGGAAAAGCAAGAGTTTTTACCTCAATTCGTATGGAACCTGTCGGAAAGCTGTATAACAGGGATAAAGTTGTTGAAAATATGAAACAGGGAACAGTATGCATTCTTTCCGGCGGTACAGGAAATCCTTTTTTTACAACTGATACTGCTTCAGCGCTCAGGGCAATTGAGATAGGTGCTGATGTCCTGCTTAAAGGTACCAGGGTCGATGGCGTATATACTTCCGATCCGGAAAAAGATCCTAAGGCACAGAGATTTGAAACAATCACTTTTGAAGAGGCAATTGTCCGCAGACTTAAAATCATGGATTCCACTGCCTTTACAATGTGCAGGGAGAATAATATGCCTGTCGTGGTATTTGATATGAATACTTCCGGGAATCTGATGAAACTGATCAGCGGAGTAAAAACCGGTACTCTTATTTGTAACTGAACAGAGATTGCAATTCCGGCTATTTTATTATTTTTGTTTTACTTATTGGATTTTAAGCCAGTCTGTTACTAAAAAGAAAAGTTAATCTGATACCTGTTATTTATGAACGAAGATGTTGAACTCATAATCGAAGAAACAAAGGACAGAATGCAAAAGGCCCTTGAGCATCTTGAACATGAACTCGCCAGGCTTCGTGCCGGCAGAGCAACTCCTGTACTTCTGGATGGGATAACAGTTGATTATTATGGCGTTAATTCGCCACTTGCCCAGGTTTCAAATATTAATACTCCTGACCCAAAAACAATTCTTATTCAGCCATGGGAGAAAACAATGCTGGGTACCATCGAAAAAGCCATTATGGCAGCTAACATAGGATTGACGCCTATAAATAATGGCGAAGTGATAAGGATAAATATACCTCCTCTTACAGAGGAAAGAAGACACCAGCTTGTCAAGCAGGTAAGAAATGAGGGTGAAACTGCCAAAATAAGTGTACGTAATACACGTAAATGGGCTAATGATGAACTGAAACAGCTGCTGAAAGACGGCCTCCCCGAAGATATCGAAAAAGATGCTGTTGAAACAGTTCAGGAAATGACTACCGAGTTCAACTCAAAAGTTGATAAGGTTATGACATTGAAAGAGAAGGATGTCATGACGGTTTAAAAATACCTCTCCCTAAATCCCTCCCCCAAGAGGGAGGGACTTTTTTTTATATATTATATAGCTCCCTTCTCTTCTGGAAGAAAGGGGTTGGCTGATGAGGTCAGATTGTCAATTAGATTATTCTTCCGGAACTAATTTCAAAGTATACTTTGCTGCAGCTTTTACCGCTTCATCCGAAAATGCATCCTTATAAAATCCCTTTTCAATATATGTTTTAGTCTGTGACAGATAAAACTCGCTTCCGGGAATACCTGAATTACCTGTTGGTATAACTGTCAGAGATTCATCCCAGTTGGCTGTATTAAAGATATGTCTTTCCGAGGCTCCATGGAATACCTTAAAACCTGGCTCGAATGAGTATGGACTTACAGTGTGATTACTTCCTCCCACACCATAAGTATCTGAATTAAGAGAAAAAACACGATCCAGAAGTTTT
The DNA here is from genome assembly GCA_026391515.1 of Bacteroidia bacterium. Lineage (GTDB taxonomy): Bacteria > Bacteroidota > Bacteroidia > Bacteroidales > VadinHA17 > LD21. The sequence goes on from JAPLEC010000450.1 coordinate 27,338, forward strand.
ATCTTACCCATCGGATGTTCAATAGTGATCTTATGTATATTACCCCATTGCCATCTTGCCTGATCTTCACCAAATTGTGCCGATAAAGATGCCACACAATCTTTAAAGCTCTTAAGAACAATGTCATCAAGAGTTTCTGTTTGCGGGGTACTTATATCATCAACAAAAATATCGGGCCCTGTTTTAAGTATTCTGTATATATAATTATCCCTAATTACTTCGTACTCTTTCAATACGAGATACTGGTCAAAAAGCTCCTGAAGCTCATCGGCAAGAAGGTTTTTAATAAAGCTTACTCTGAAGAATTCAAAAACCGTTGGTGCAACAAGATTTGCATTCATATCATAATCCCAGCCGGAAAGAGTGTTCAATGCATCTGTTTCAGCTGAAGTCAGTACATCCTTTTTTTCGCCAACCCTTAGAATTAAAGGTGTCAGAAATGCGGCATAATCAGAATGCTGATCCGTGATCATTCTTTTAAAATCTTCAATACTGAAAACCTCTTTCTCATCAAGCATCTGCCTTATTCTGTCGATCCTGTAGGGAAGCTCAAAACTTGAACTTATATAATACGGATATCCATCAACAACAGTCTTATTATTAGCTGAAGATACATAACCGTTTTCAGGATTATAGCTGGTAGGAAGCTGTTCAAACGGGACATATCCTTTCCAGTCAAATTCATCAGTTTCACCATTCCTGATTAATGCTCCGTTCCCTTTTCTGACAGGGATGCCACCTCCGGTATTTAGCCCGATATTGCCTTCAACATCGGCATAGGCAAAATTCTGGCTTATTGACCTGAAGGTTTTGATTGCTGTCCTGAAGTCGTCCCATCCGGCAGCTCTGTTTAAAAGATAAACAGACCTGATCTCATCGCTTAAATCAAAACCAGACCACCTCATGCTCAGTGACGCATCGTTCACATTCTCTAAACCTGAGACAATTGGTCCTCTGTGAGTGAACCTAATATTGACAGAATCCAGCTTCCCTCCTTTTATTTTAATTATCTCCCTTTTCACCAGCATATTCTTCCATTCACCATTGAAATAATACTGGTTCTCATTTTCAGGATTTATTTTTTCCGCAAAAAGATCGAGGTCGTCAACCATAAGGTTGGTCACACCCCAGGCAATCTTCTCATTGTGTCCGCAAACGACAAAAGGCTGACCCGGTACGACAACCCCTGTCACATTCAGTTTCCCTGGCACTACCTGGTGCATCTGGATCCAGATGCCCGGCGATCTGAAATCAAGATGCATGTCATTTGATAGGATAGGCTTGCCTGTTTCTGTTCTTTTCCCTGTCACGGCCCAGTTATTACTGCCCGAAAATGAGACAATTCCCAGCGCTTTCAATTTATCCATGGATGAAATGAACGACTGGGCTTTTGTTAATAGTGTATCATTTAACTTAAAATATGGAAACACGACTGAAGTAACGGCATCCCAGCCAGGGATCAGTTGTGCTGCCTTTTCAAAACCCAGTTTTTGTGCAAGCCTGCGATAAAATATTTCCTGTACCATATTATCTTCCGCAAGATCCCACCCCATATATCCGATAATATTGGCACTATTTTCCAGGCTCCAAGGTTCGGGTTTATATCCAAGGATTCTGAATTCCGGAGGTAGTTTCTTGCCGGCAGCAGCAATATAAGCGTTGACGCCGTCAGCATAAGCCTGCATATATGACAAAATTACCGGATCTTCATCGCTGAGCACCTTTTTGGATTTTGTTGTCATTTCAAGACTTCGCATTAATATATCATATTGTACAAGATCTGGTCCGATTATTTCAGACAATCGTCCTGTTGTGGCGCGTCTGATCATATCCATAAACCAGAGTCTCTCCTGTGCCATAACATATCCAACTGCAAAATAGAGGTCGTGTTCATTTTCCGCATAGATATGAGGCATACCTCTTTCGTCCCTGTAAACAGTAACTTCATTTGAGAGGCCTTTTACAGAAAGTTGACCTTCGTACTTTGGAAGGGCTCCTCTTTTAATACCTGTAATCAGTATAAAACCGGCGATAATTGCTATAATAATCAGCGCCAGAAGAGACAGAAGAATGTTTTTAAATAATTTCATAATGCTGAGATTTAATTTACTAATTTACGATTTTGCCAGAATTACTAATAAATTACTCCTTTAAGTCCTGAAGTGCAATTTCTGCAAATATCTGTTAAATATCTGCCTGAAACTAAACTTCTTCTGAAGATCCTGTACTTTGGACCGTTCCAGATATCATGAAATGAATCTTCGTTCAGATCACCCAGAATATGATTTGCATCTTTATCAAAACAGCATGGAACTACCTTGCCATCCCATGTTATAACCGGATTGAACCAAAGTCTTGCACATCCGTTTGGAAATGAACTTTTTATTCTATATCCTCCTTCAGTTTTTTCGTACCTGCTGAATCTTTTAAAGGAAGGCAGCCATTTTTCATAAGTATCCCTATTTATGATCTGCATTGATTTTAATTTCAGATTTGCTTTCATTTCACCTGAAAAATGCTTTACCTGAGATATTTGATGCTCATTATTTTTATTTACCAGAAACTGGATTATCACCTTAATCGGGGAGGAACTCTTCTTCTTTGCGTCCGATACATTTCTTATTCCTTCAAGAACTTTATCAAAATCACCATTTATTCTGTATAATGAATAAGTTGCCTTGTCCATACCATCAAGTGATATGATAATCTTCTTTAATCCGGATCTGACTAACTTGTCAGCATTTTCAGCCGACAGAAAATGGCCATTGGTTGCAACAGTTGTATTTATTTTTTTACATTTTTCAAGGAATGAGAAAAACTCCGGATGCATCATTGGTTCTCCCTGGAAGTAAAGGTTTAAATTAAGCAGGTAAGGATTTAGCTCTGAGACTATTTTATCGAACAGAACGATATTCATAAATCCCCGTTCTCTCTTCATCAATCGTGAACCGGAGTTACATTCCGGACAATTCAGATTACAATGGTTTGTCAGTTCAATACTTATTGCTACGGGCATGCCCGGGACGACTGTTCTTCCTGTTACCGAACCCTGAAGAAATGAAAATCCGGCAAGAAGAGCATTTAATGGTTTTATGAAAGCTCTGATCATCTGCTGATCAAAATAAAAAAGTAAGATAAGAAAATATTTTTCATGAATTCAATAGGGTAAACCGGCAGTTATTGGGTCATAGGATTGAAAAAGAACAATTAAGTATTATAAAATACAGATGATTTTTAAGTATTAACCAAATGAAATAATGCCATGAAAACTTTTAAAAACATTTCGCTTTATGCTGCAGTTCTTCTGTTTGCCTTTACATTTCAGACAGTTCTTGCAGCTGCTTCGCCCGGAAAGAAAAAAGGCAATCAGCAGACTTACATTACCTTAAGGGGTAAGGTCGTTGATTCAGAAACCGGAGTTCCACTTGTTTTTGCCACAGTTGCAGTGACTGAGTCAAATGTCGCAGTTGTTACCAACATCGATGGC
>JAPLEC010000339.1 GCA_026391515.1 Bacteroidia bacterium
ATTAGTTCCTTTAAATAATTCAGGAAGGATATCCGTAATCAATTTATTCTCTGCCTGAATTGAAACAACTCTATTTACATCAATCTGTTTCTGATTGAAGATAAAATAGAATTCACTCTGACTTTCTATTTTATCCATTACTTGTTCAAGACTTTTATTCTCCATGTCCAATGAAACCTTCGCAATTTGAGCGTACGAAGGATTTGCAAGGACAGTGGAAACACTAACCAACGTAATGAGAAATGCGATTTTGAGTTCCATGATTAGTTTTTTAAGGGTTGGGTGCGAGAACACCCATAAATCAAAAAAATTTTTCATAACTTTGAAATGTTTTTAGTTAGGTTATTATTATCAAATAGTAACTTAGCAGCATATGCAGGAAAGCGGTTCCATCGCTTTCCTGTTTTGCTAGCAAAGACTGGTAAAAGATTGTTCCATAGGCAAATGTCTTTTAAATTGTGAAATGTTTATTTGGTTCTATTTGTAATTATCACTTTCTTCTTAGCAAAAGTCTCATTTGGTTTGAGTTCCCGGTTTTCAATTTGATAATTTATGTGCAAACTGCGTTTCATTAAATTTAAAACTTCTTCAAGGCTCTCATCGATAAAGGTAGCCCGCCATCTTATTCCTTCAGATGAAAGAACATTAACTTCAACATCAATATTATACCATCTTTCCAGTCTCCTGGCAATAACATCCAGAGATCATTCCTGAATACCAGTTTACCTTCTGTCCATGATATGTATTTTTGAGGTTGCACTATCTCAGTAGAAAAATCCTTCAGGGTCTTATCATATACTATCAAATCATTAGGTTTCATCGTGTAGGATTTTCTCATTTCCCTATCGTTAAACATTAGTTTGCCTTCCTCAAGAACCACCTCTACAGTCTTCTCATTTTCATATGAAGCTATATTAAACTGAGTACCTAATACTGTAACTTTGATCTCGTTAGTGTTTACAACAAAAGGTCTTTTTGCATCCTTAGAAACGTTAAAAAAAGCTTCTCCTTTTAGAGTTATTTTACGATCAGCTATAAATTTCCCATTATATTTTATGCTAGAGTTGCTGTTTAACCATCCGGTTGTACCATCAGGCAAGACGAACTGTGCCCGGGTCCATGCTGGAGCTTTAATTTCGACCCAAGTCTCTTTTTTGAGATAAGTATTTTTATAAGTTTGAATACCAAGAATGATTAAGAGGGGAAGGATTAATACCCCTGCAATCCGTAATGTCCATTTCATTAAATTATCAAATGACCTTGCTTTTTGCGCTGATAACCTTGTGTTTATATCATAATGGATTTTGTAAAGAATTTGATCAAGATTCCTGTCTGAAGCGTCGTTATCTCCTGAAAGTTCTAACCATTGCCTCCTTAAATGATGTTCCAATTTTTTTTCTTTATTTTTATCACAAAAAACTTCATCTACATAAGATGCATCCTTATCAGAATATTCTCCTTTGAAAAAACGGTCAATTTTTTCACTATCAAACTCAATCCCAGTCATACGAAATTCTCCTTATCGATTTTTAACTATTATAGAATATACTTTAAAACCTAATTCCTTCAACTAATAATAGAAAAAAAGCAGTTCTCAAACCAAGGAGAACTGCTTTTTACCCTAATCAACTAACCCAAACCCATTAAAAGTATTCTGTCTGATATATTTATTTCTAATAAATGTCGGTAGAGAACATAATCCATTCTGGTAAATATGCTCTGTAGAATCAATTTTATTGATATCGATCCGGAAACAATCTTTCCTTTTTTTCAAACCCTGGCAATATATTTTTCCTGAAATCACTACTTATGATCTTTATTTATTCAATATTTCGTAATATCCATTTATACCACAGTACACCTATGGTTAATATGAAAAATAATAATAAATAATGTTATTTGGTTAATTATGAAATAAATAGTGCGAAAAATAAAATGGCAGATATTATTTCCTTGTTAAGATTTGTCCTGATGAACTTTAATGCATCTGTCAACTGATTCTCAACTGTTTTGTGGCTGATCCCTAATTTTTTTGCAATTTCTTTTATACTTAAACCTTCAAATCTGCTTTTTATGAAAATCTCTCTTCGTCTCTCCGGTAATTGATTCACCAGTTCGGTTACATATTGATATAGTGAATCATAAGTGATTTTCTGAGAAGTCTGCATATCCAGATCATCACCGATTTCTTTCTTAAAATATTCATTCAAATAAGTTCTGGTCCTGAAATGCTTTTTGATAATGTTGAAGGCAATTGTAAAAAGGAATGATTTAAAAGATAGCTCCTCTTTCAAATCTGCACGTTTCTCCCAGATTGTTGTAAAAACCTCCTGGACTAGTTCTCCCGCCTCATCCTCTGATTTTAAATACCCAAATGCAAAACGGTACAGACGGCCACTATACTCATTATACAAGGTATTAAACGCTAATAGATTACTCTTTGATAAACTCTTTACTAGCAACGATTCGTTTTCTAGCGTTTTATAATTCATTTATTTGATCTATTAATGGTACTGTCTCTGATACTTTTCAAAGCACAAGTTATGAAATTAAAAAAAAATTGATTCAATCTTTAAAACAATTCTTTATTAGCAGAATTAGCAGAAACGCCAAATATGAAAAAAGGAAATAAAAAACCAGTGTCGGCTTACCTTTAATTTGGTCCAATCAAAATTAGAGATTTTATCCTAAAGCAATTTCACAAATCAGGTTGCAACTTTTGTCCGTTAGGGGTACAAATAATCCCTCATATATTACATAATATGAGGGATTTGAATTTTCATGAGATACAAATAGGATACAAAAGACATATTATTAAGAATACAGTTCTTTTATTATGACACTGTAAAGTTTACGTGACTTCTAGACATTTCTTGATTGTTTTGCAAAATCAATCATATCTAATTTTATTATCTCCCAGTGTTTTCCCTTTAAGCAGATTGGATCAAAATCCTCATCTGCAAGTATAAAATTTGAGAAACTACTTCTTATTTGCATGTGGTCATGATTGTATGGATATCTTTCCTTATGGAAAGCAAACATTTTTTCTATTGAGTAATCATCCTTTAGTCCATGAATATCCCAAAAATCCTTTTTTCTTCCACCCCTAGATATGACATCAATTTTCATGGCTATAATTTCCTCAACGGTCGCTAATCTGATATCATCAATAAGCACAATTTCTTAGATAAATTTATCTGTATAAAATAAATCAAACTTAACGCAATTGTCTTTGCTATTACCAATATAATAGGATTTCCCTATTCCAACAACTTTGTATTCATTGGTGTCAACATAAGAATATGTTTTTCGCAAAAATGTATCTATTACACCAAAGTCTATGGAATCAAAGGGAGCATCAGAAAACAAATCAATATCAACTGATTCCCTGTGCCCTCTATACAAACTTAGAGCAGTCCCGCCAACTAACCTAAAAGCATTAAATTCCTTGGCTGCCATTAGTGTTTTTAATATACCTAATAATTGAGGACTAGTGGCATTGTAATGAAGTTTATTTCCCATGAGTTTTCAATATATTATTGACATTCTCTCGTCCATAAAATCGAATTATCTCTTTTTTCTCAATTTCATTACCCCTCTCAAATACTCTTTTAATAATTGCATTTTTTTGTTTTTCCCAGTCTATATTTTCCATTTTCGTATCCCAAAATAGAATTCGCCTTAATTTAGTTAAATCAGGATGTTCTTTATTTTGTCTCCTTTTCGTTTCCTCAATATCATAATATACCTGTAAAATCATAAAGTACCCTTCGTCAATCCCAAGTGCTTTCTCAATTTTTAAAGCAAGATTAGTGTTCATCCTTCTCTTTCCTTTGGTAATTGAGCCTAGTGTTTGAGGAAACTCCTGCAAAGAAATAGCAAATGGTCCTTTGCGTAGATGACGCTCTTTAAGTTCACGGTCTAGTATAAATCCTGGATGAATTCCTTTTATTATTGATAATTGAGTTTTCATAGTGCAAATATAAACATTTTTGTTTACACAATATTGTTTATATATAAAATAATTTCAGAATTTATACCTATTTTCCACTAAGTAATTGATTAGCAAGTTTGTGAATGATTAAGATTTATTTGCGATAAACAACAAAGGTCCATCAACTGGTTGCAACTTTTGACCGTTCCGGGTACCAAACGAGAAAAGAGGTCAATTTCGACCTCTTTCTTTTTTTGGAAATTTCTCAAAAACTCACTGGCATCGTTATTGGTTTTGCAGAGCGTGTCGATCCTGCAAATTATGCACTTTTAGAATACGGAAAAAAATTGTAATTTCAGACAATAGAATTAAGATAGTTTCATATTAATTTTAAACAAATAATAACTGTAAAATCTCTAAACAATATTGCAACATGAAAAAGCTTTCAAGAGTTCTGATATTTATATCAGCATTTGCAATTCCAATATACTCTTATGCTCAACAAAAAGTTCAAAATGAATATTCAGGGCAACATCAAATCCCTCATTTAAAAAAACAAGGCACAGCAACTCAATTAATAGTTGACGATAAGCCTTTTCTAATCCTTGGTGGTGAACTTGGAAATTCTTCCTTTACCAGCCTGGAATATATGGAGCCAATATGGCCAAAACTGAGAACCCTGAATATGAATACAGTTTTGGCTCCAGTATACTGGGAACTTATAGAGCCTGCCAAAGGCAGGTTTGATTTTGAATTGCTCGACCAGTTGATCCAGGAAGCCCGAAAAAATGATTTAAAAATCGTCCTTTTATGGTTCGGTTCCTGGAAAAACAGTATGTCAAGCCATGCTCCATCCTGGGTTAAAAAGGATCAGGCAAGATTTCCACGTATAAAAGATGACAAGGGAATCAGCCATGAGATACTGACTCCTTTTAGTGAAAATAATTTACAGGCTGATTTAAAGGCATATCAGGAATTAATGAAACATATTAAAAAGACTGATGGGAATGACCATACAGTAATAATGATTCAAACTGAAAATGAAATTGGAATGTTGCCTACAGCAAGGGATTATAGCTTGCTGGCAAATGAAAGATTTCAGGAAAATGTACCGGCAGAACTATTGCAGTATCTGGAGAGGAATAAAGAAAACCTGGTACCTGAATTCAGTGAAATATGGGGGAAAAACGGATTTAAAAATTCAGGTACGTGGGAAGAAATTTTTGGGACAGGTTTACAGACTGATGAAATTTTTATGGCCTGGTATTATTCAAAATATGCAAATTCGGTTGTCGAGGCCGGAAAGGCTGTATACCCTTTACCAATGTATGTGAATGCAGCATTGAATCGTCCTCAAAGCAAACCAGGAATAAGTTATCCAAGCGGTGGTCCTCTGCCGCATCTTATGGATATATGGAAAGCAGGCGGACCAGCCATAGATTTTTTATCACCGGACTTTTATTTTCCAGACCTTAAACACTGGTGCGATCTTTACACTCGTCAGGGAAATCCATTGTTTATTCCTGAACATCGTTTTGATAATACGGTGGCAGCTAAAGCTGCCTATACTCTCGGCCATTATGAAAGTATTGGCTTCGCTCCATTTTCTGTTGAATCTTCAGGTACTCCCGAAAATGAACCTCTTGGAAAAATGTATAATGTGATAAATCAGCTGACTCCTATGATTACAGCTCATCAAGGCCAGAACAAAATTGAAGGAGTTCTTCTTGACAAACAAAATCAGGAAATTGTTTTTCAGAGAGGAAATTATGAATTCAAGGTACGACACAGTTATACTCTGGGTTACGAAAATAATTCGCGAAACGACACCTGGGATATGGCAGGTGCTATCTTTGTTCAAACCGGCGATGACGAATTCTATGTTGCAGGTTCCGGAATTGTGGCAACATTCAAAAATTTAAGCAATCCATCATTAAATGTCGGGATCTTAAAAGTTGATGAAGGAAGATTTGAAAACGGGAAAGAATGGAAAATAATTAGACATTTGAATGGTGACCAGACGCACCAGGGAAGGCACGTACGAATTTTTCTAGATAATTATTCAATACTGAGATTTGAACTTTACAATTATGACTGAAATGAAGAAGCCGATTATCCAACTTTTTATAACCAGCCTGCTGCTTTTTTTACTACCTGTATTTGTACAGGCGAACGTCAAACTTCCGGTACTGGTAAGTGATGGCATGGTCCTGCAGAGGGATACTAAAATAATAATCTGGGGATGGGCATCTCCCGGAGAGAAGGTGCAGGTTAAATTCAATAAAAAAACAGTCAGCACTATAACAGATCCTGAAGGAAACTGGAAAATTGCCTTACCACCAATGAAAGCAGGCGGACCCTATACCATGGAGGTGAAAGGGACCAATACGATCATCATAAATGACATTTTACTCGGCGATGTATGGTTCTGTTCAGGTCAGTCCAACATGGTACTGAATATGGAAAGGGTAAAGGAAAAATATCCTGAAGATATAGCTGCCGCAAATTTCCCGGAAATAAGGAATTTCTTCATTCCGACCGCATCAGACGTTACCTCAATCCATAAAGATCTGCCTCCTGGAAAATGGGTATCATCATCACCGGAAAATGTCCTGGGCTTTGGTGCTGCCACATTTTTCTTTGCCAGAAGTATTTATAACGAGTATAAGGTGCCGGTTGGGATAATAAATTCAAGCGTTGGCGGTACCCCGATTGAAGCCTGGACCAGTAAGGAAGGACTTAAAGAGTTTCCTCAGCTGATATCCAGGATTGAAAAATTAAAGGATACAGCTTATCTGAATCCAATACTCAGATCTGCCAGAAGGAGACCTGAAACAGGCCAGGGGCCCCCTGTTAATTCCAGGTCAATGGATAAGGGCATGAGCGGCCCAAAACCCTGGTATGATATAACATATCTTCCTGAAGGCTGGCATAAATACTGGCTCCCTGGATACTGGGATGATCAGGGTGTAAGAGGACTGAACGGGATCGTTTGGTTCAGAAAAGAGATTAACGTGCCCGAATCAATGACCGGTAAACCTGCAAAATTATTCCTGGGAAGAATAGTTGATGCTGATAATGTCTATGTGAACGGAGTTCTTTCGGGATCTATCACCTATCAGTATCCCCCGAGAAGGTATAACCTGCCGGCCGGTTTACTGAAGCCCGGAAAAAATATTATTGTAATCAGGGTAATAAATAACTCCGGCAAAGGAGGATTTGTACCCGACAAACCTTATTTCCTTGTTGCAGGCAGCGACAGCATTGACCTGAGAGGAGAATGGCATTATATGGTCGGCCAGGCATTCAGACCTGCTATCCCTGGATCCGGAACAGGTTCCCCGGTTCTTACAATGCAGAATGAACCCACTGGACTGTATAATACGATGGTTGCTCCATTGGTCAATTACCGGATCAAAGGTATTTTATGGTATCAGGGCGAAACAAATACCAGCCGGCCGCAGGAATATCAGAAGCTGCTTCCTGCCCTTATTGCTGACTGGAGAAATAAATGGCAGCAGGGTCCGATCCCGTTTCTTTATGTTCAGCTTCCTAATTTCATGGAAGTCCAGTATCTGCCTTCTGAAAGTCAGTGGGCTGAATTGAGATTCAGTCAGTTTAAATCGTTATCTGCCCCTAATACAGCAATGGCGGTTACAATTGACGTGGGCGAATGGAATGATATTCATCCTCTTGAAAAGAAAGTTGTCGGAGAAAGATTAGCCCTGGCTGCCCGAAAACTGGCTTATGGAAATGAAAAGATCGTGTACTCCGGACCCATTTTTAAATCATTGGCAAAAGAAGGGGACAGAATAATAATAGAATTTGATCAGACAGGCAGCGGACTGATGGTAAAAGGAGGAGGTGATTTAAACTATTTCGCACTGGCAGGAATAAATAAAAAATTTGTATGGGCAGATGCAACTATCGAAATCAATCGAGTCGTTGTAAGAAGCGATGAAA
>JAPLEC010000163.1 GCA_026391515.1 Bacteroidia bacterium
TGAACAGACCTCAGGAACCAAAACCACCATTTTCCTATTTATCTGAAGATGTTACTTTTACAAATGAGAAGTTCAACATATCATTGGGAGGGACACTTACTATTCCGAAAGGCAAAGGTCCTTTTCCTGCTGTTATCCTAATTACAGGATCAGGCTCCCAGAACAGGAACGAAGAGTTAATGGGCCATAAGCCATTCTGGGTAATAGCTGATTTTTTAACCAGGAACGGAATCGCAGTTCTTCGTTATGACGACAGAGGTGTAGGCAAATCACAGGGAACTCCGCTTAATGTAACCACTGCTGATTTAGCAACTGATGCGGAAGCAGCATTTTTATATCTTAAAACAAGACCGGAAATCGATCCGAAAGCAATTGGTCTGGCAGGGCATAGCGAAGGAGGATTGATAGCACCCATGGTTGCTTCTTCGAATTCAGAAATTGCTTTTATTATTTCCCTTGCAGGTACTGGAGTCAACGGAGAACAGATACTCCACAGACAAAACAGAGATATCAGCCTTACCTCCGGAGCTGACGAAAAAAAAATCCAGGAAAGTATTTCAACTAATAAAAAGCTTTTCGCAGTCCTGAAAAAAGAATCAGATAATAAGAAAGCTGATGAAAGGATTGATAAAGTTTACAGGAAAATCCTGATTAAGAAAAAAACTTCTTCCGAAGATATTGATAAATCGATTAAACAGCTTAAAGCAAGCATGAATCAGGTAGCTTACAACTGGCTGAGGTATTTTCTCGTCACCAATCCTGCTGATTTCTGGAAAAAGGTGAAATGTCCGGTCCTTGCCCTGAATGGAGAAAAAGATCTCCAGGTTGCAGCTGATATAAATCTGCCGGCTATCGAAAAAGCTGTGAAATCGGGTGGAAATCAATCGGTTAAAACGATTGCATTCCCTGGCTTAAATCATCTCTTTCAGCACTGCAAAACCGGGTTGCCTGCTGAATATGGTGATATTGAGGAGACCTTTTCGCCTGAAGTTCTGGTAACAATAGCTGATTGGATCAATAAATTATAATTTGAGAATAACAGATTAGTAAATGCGTCGCCTTCTGTTAAACTTACTCTTTTTATTCTTTTCGCTTCCACTCTGTTCACAAATACTCATAAACGAGTTTTTATCGTCAAATATGAGTGGGATAAGGGATGAGGATGGTGATCATAGCGACTGGATTGAATTGTACAATTCTTCTGCATCTGAAATTAATCTTGATGGATATTATCTTTCAGATGACGCAGCAAATCTTAAAAAATGGAGACTACCGTCCATTAACCTGAAACCTGCTTCTTTTCTCCTGATTTTTGCATCAGATAAAGACCGCACGGCAATTCCGGTAAGTTACCAGACTATAATCCAGAAAGGAGAAGACTGGAGATATTTTGTACCTTCTTCTGAAATTGGCAACTCCTGGAAAAATACTGGTTTCGATGATACAGGATGGAATACCGGATCTTCAGGCTTTGGCTATGGAGATAATGACGATGCTACAGTTCTGAACAATATAATAAGTGTATTTATTCGTAAGGAGTTTGTAATTAACAATCTTCAGGATATTTCGGAAGTGGTCCTCAGCATCGATTATGACGATGGATTTGTAGCCTATATAAATGGTCATGAGATCACCAGGAGCAATCTTGGAACAGCTGGTTCCACTGTTACCTATGACCAGCTTGCAAGTTCCAGGGAAGCCACAATGTATAGTGGCGGATATCCTGAAAATTACAGCATTGCTGATCCCTCCTCTTTCCTGATTGAGGGTGTAAATGTCCTTGCCATAGAAGGTCACAACAACAGTTCAGGATCTTCTGACTTCAGTCTTATCCCGATGTTAAGTCTGGGTTTCAGCGGTGCCGGTTACATTGATGATCTTCCTGATTATATACAGCTCTATGGCAATAAGTTACATACCAATTTCAAGATAAGCAACGAAGGAGAAACGCTTATATTTTCCAGACCTGATACTTCTGTTGCTGATTCAGTTTCTCCGGTACAGCTTATTGCAGATATCTCCTACGGTCGTAAACCTGATGGAGAAAATGCATGGCTCTATTTTACTTCTTCGACTCCCGGAAGCAGCAATATCAATGAGGGTTTCAGCTCCCTTCCTCAATGTGATACCGTAAGATTCTCTGCTGAGGGTGGATTTTTCCCCGGAGGATTTGACCTTCAGCTTTCAATAAATGATCCGGCAGATACAATTTACTTCACACTTGACGGATCTGAGCCAACACGTAATGACTCGCTCTATGCTGGCTCCATTCATATTACTCCTGATTGTGTCGTCAGGGCAAGATCCCTGAATTCCGGCAAATTACCTGGCTGGATTTCTACAAACACATACTTTACCAAGAATCATAATCTTCCTGTAGTGTGCATCAGCACGAATCCGGAGAACCTTTGGGATTACAATTCAGGAATATACGTGATGGGCCCGAATGCATCTGCTGATTATCCTTATTTTGGCGCTAACTTCTGGCAGGACTGGGAAAGAAAAGCACACATGGAATTTTATGATGTCGATGGAAATAAACATATCGATCAGGATATAGGGATAAAGATCTTTGGAGCATACTCACGCGGCAGCCCTCAAAAATCACTGGCTTTGTTCGCCCGGAGTGTATATGGTAAAGGTTCATTTGAATACAAGTTTTTTAAGGACAAACCCATTACCAAATTTGAATCACTTGTTCTCAGGAATGGAGGCAATGACTGGGACCAGGGAATAATAAGAGATGGATTGACATCGACCCTTATCAGGGATATGGATATAGACAGAATGGCTTTTCAGCCGTCAGTTGTGTACTTAAACGGTGAATACTGGGGGATCCTTAATATACGCGAAAAAGTTAATACCAATTATATTGCTGAGAACCATTTTGTTGATCCCGATGATGTGAACCTGCTCGAGAATAACGCGAGTATAATTGATGGCACCAACACATCATATCTTCAGATTACTAATTTCCTTAACTATAATACTCTTGGGACAGAACAGAACTATCTTCAGGTAAGCTCTAAAATTGATGTAAATAATTTTATTCAGTACCAGTTGACACAGATTTATGTCAACAATAAGGACTGGCCTGGAAATAATATCAAATTCTGGAATACAAATGATCCAGGAAGTCTCTGGAGATGGATCATTTTTGATACTGATTTTGGCTTTTCCATCTGGGAAAGCTCTGCTTATACATACAACACTCTTGAGTTTGCACTTGCTGCTAACGGCCCAGGCTGGCCTAATCCTCCCTGGTCGACACTCCTCTTCAGAAGGATGATGTCAAATACCGTCTTCAGAAATGATTTTATAAATCAGTATGCCGACAGATTAAACACCAGCTTTACTCCTCAACGGGTAATAGCCACGGTCGATTCAATTAAACAATTATATACTGATGAAATAAACGATCACTTTAACCGCTGGGGACTGAGTTACAGTAATTGGCAGAATAATCTTACAAATATTAAGAATTTTGCCACTTATCGTCCTGGTTATGCAAGAAATCATATGATATCAACACTCGGATTAAGTGAAACTCAGACTATCAGGATTGAAATAAGCAACCCCGGGACAGGAAGAGTTAAATTGAATTCAGTCATACCAGTTGATTATCCATTTTCAGGAGTCTATTTTAAAGGAGTGCCCATAAAACTTAAAGCCATTCCAGCTCCGGGATACAGGTTTTTACGGTGGGAAATGAGCAGTATTGTCTCCTATTCAAGAACAATAAATTATGATATGGCTGCACCACGTACATTCAGAGCCGTATTTGGTATTGCTGAAAGCAGCGATAATAAAATAGTTATAAGTGAGATCAACTATAATTCCTCTGAAGACAGAGATACTGAAGACTGGGTCGAGCTTTACAATGCAGGAAAAAGTTCTGTTAATCTGAAAGACTGGATGATCAGCGATTCAGGTCCGGAATCAGGTTTTACAATTTTATCCGACATAATCCTGCCTCCTGAAGCATTGGTGGTTATCTGCCGGGATACAGGGGCTTTCAGTCAGATACTTCCAAAAATAAAGAACATTACAGGTAATATGAATTTTGGGCTTAGCAGTAGTGGGGACAAAATTTATCTGTTTGATCCTCAGAGAAATCTGATCGATTTTGTAAACTTCAGCCCTTATTCACCCTGGCCAACCGATGCAAACGGAACAGG
>JAPLEC010000276.1 GCA_026391515.1 Bacteroidia bacterium
TAATCATCTTTAAAAAACCAGTATGGCCTCTGATCAGGCGATTTTACAAGGTGAAATTTCCATATTCCGTCAAGTGATAAATAATTTGGAGAGTTCGTTTTCACTCCTTCAAGAGCCGACTCTTCATCAATAAAGCTGATGATTGTTGCATGGGGATTTTCCCTGTTCTGATTGAACATTCCGGGGTTTTCCCAGTCGCGCGGTTCCTTTTCAGTAAATATGACACCTTCATATTTGCTGTATCTCTTGCAGGCAGTGAATATCAATGAAATCAACAGGATATAAAATGAAATTCTTTTCATAGCAATTAAATTTTTGATGGTTATAAAGTTATAAAAATCGGCTGAGATTTATCTGAAATGCTAGAAGAGTCCGGAAATTTTTCCATCTGCATCAATATCAATTTTTTCAGCTGAAGGATTTACAGGCAATCCTGGCATACGCATTATTGTACCTGCTATCGGAACAATAAAGCCAGCTCCGGAAGATAGCTCCACCTCTCTGATTTTGACTGTAAATCCCTGTGGACGGCCGCGTTTGTTCTGGTCATCAGAAAGTGATTTCTGGGTTTTGGCGATGCAGACTGCAAGATTACCGAGTCCCAATTTCTCTATTTTTTCGAGCTGTGTTTTTGCTTTTAAAGCATATTCAACATGATTGGCACCATACATTTTTTTGCAGATGGTTTCGATTTTTTCTTCGAATGACCATGAAAGATCATAAAGAGGCTTATAACAATCAGGACAATCGGTAACTGACTCAAACACTTTATTTGCCAGCTCAATAGCTCCTTCCCCCCCTTTTGCCCAGGCATTATTTACGGCAGCTTTGACATTTTGAGATTTGCAATGGTCCAGTAAAAGTTCCAGTTCAGCATCTGTATCCGAATCGAACTTGTTTATTGCAACGATTGGATTGAATCCGAAATATTTCATGTTCTCAATATGCTTGTCCAGATTTTCAAAACCTTTCTGAAGAGCATCAATATTTTCATTCTGAAGTGCGGATAACTTAACGCCTCCATGATATTTCAAAGCCCTGACGGTTGCAACGATTACAACAGCATTTGTCTTCAGGTTGCCAAACTGTGATTTTATATCAAAGAATTTCTCGGCACCCAGCTCACTTGCAAAGCCTGCTTCAGTAACAACAATATCGCTCAGTGAAAGTCCTGTCTTTGTGGCAATTATAGAATTTGTTCCCTGCGCAATATTTGCGAATGGTCCGCCATGAATAAGAGCAGGAGTTCCTTCGAGTGTTTGTACAAGATTAGGTTTTATCGCATCCTTCAGAAGAGCTGTCATTGCACCCTGGGCTTTAAGGTCGCGGGCAAATACAGGCTTGTCAGAGTATGTGTACCCGATAAAAATATTTCCGAGTCTGAATTTAAGATCGTCAAGATCTCTTGCAATACAAAGTGTTGCCATTACCTCCGAGGCGGCTGTAATATCAAAGCCTGATTGTCTTGGCACTCCTTCGGTTGTACCGCCAAGACCAATAACGATATCCCTCAAAGATCTCTCATTCATATCCATCACCCTTTTCCATTCTATTGTCCTTGGATCAATACCAAGGTTCCCTCCTTTCGACTGAATATTATTATCTATAAGCGCAGCAAGAAGGTTATGTGCTTTTTCGACTGCCGAAATATCACCTGTAAAGTGCAAGTTGATGTCTTCCATCGGGATTACCTGGGAATAACCGCCACCGGCAGCTCCTCCTTTTATTCCAAAAACAGGACCAAGGGAAGGCTCTCTCAGAACAACTGTGGTTCTCTTTCCGATTCGGTTTAATGCCTGGGCCAATCCTATTGACGTTGTTGTTTTTCCCTCACCGGCCGGCGTAGGAGTTATTGCAGTGACAAGAATCAGCTTCGCCTTCTTTACTTTCTCCTCGTCAATAAAATGGAGAGGTATTTTTGCTTTATACTTACCGTACAATTCCAGATCATCATGCGGTATGCCAAGCTTCTCAGCTATTTTTACAATCGGCTTTATTTTTGCCTCCTGTGCAATTTCAATATCCTGTTTCATATTATTATTGGAATCCTTAGTGAATAAACAACGAAACTAATAATTCGGTTTTAAAAAATGTATGTTTTCATTTTTTTTGTAAATTGATGAAGAAACAAATTCAGACATCTTAACATATTAAAACGAAAAACAATGGAAAGGAGATTCAGTGACTTGTACGAAGATTATAAGAAAGGAAATACTTCCAGGCGCGAATTTATTAAGAAGCTTACGATTTTTGCCGGTAGTACTGCTGCCGTAATGGCACTTCTTCCAATAATAGAAGAAAATGAAGCAAATGCTGCCATTAAACCTAAGGGTGAAATTGACTTAATTTCCGAATTCATAAAATACCCTGCTGAGACAGGAGAAATGAGAGCATATCTTTCACGGCCAAAAAAAGGGAAGAAATTCCCGGCTGTAATTGTCATTCATGAAAATAGGGGTCTGGTGCCTCATATTCAGGATGTTACAAGAAGGATGGCTAAAGAGGGATTCCTCGCCCTGGCACCT
>JAPLEC010000321.1 GCA_026391515.1 Bacteroidia bacterium
CACTATTAACAACAGGAATACACCTATTCCCCAACCCCATACATTCATTCCCCGTTTCGAAGCGTCCAGCCCGACTAAAATTGCAACTACTAATGCAATGTTTACTCCAATAAATGTTGTCATAATTATTTAATTTTCTAAGAATTTTAAAGATTAACGACAAATATATGTAAAAATAAGAAAGAGCATTCCGGTTAATTCGTATTATTATTTTGAGCGCAACTCAAAAATTTGTATTTTTGCAGAGGGTAAGTCTTATACGACTAGCTCCTGCTGAACTCCCCCAGGATCGGAAGGTAGCAAGGGTAGGCAGTTGCAGCGGTGCGATATAAGTAGCTTACCCTCTTTTTTTTTGTGCAGGCCCCCCAACCCCCTCCCGACCTTCGGCCGTGACAGGCTCTAAAGGGGGGCAAAATGACTATCTTTGCAGAAACTATCAACCATATGTTGATCCGTTTATATCCAGAAAACCCGAACCTTAAGCATATTCGGCAAATAGTTGATATACTGGAAGTTGATGGTATTATTATTTACCCGACAGATACCGTGTATGCCATGGGTTGTGATATTAAAGCGAATAAATCGATAGAAAAAATTGCCCGGCTTAAAGGGCTTAATCCGGAAAATCCGGATCTGTCGCTGATCTTTCACGATATGAGTCAGCTTTCGGAATATACTGTCATCAGGGACAATACAATATTCAAGCTTCTGAAGAGAAATCTGCCCGGTCCGTTTACATTTATTGTCAGGGCAAATAACCAAATACCTAAAATGTTCAAGAACAAAAAGAAGACAGTGGGTATCAGAATTCCTCATAGCAGCATTGTGCGTGAAATTGTAAAAGAGCTTGGCCGGCCAATTATAACCACTTCAATTCACGATCCGGATGAAGTTATTGAATATACTACCGACCCTGAGCTGATTCATGAAAAATACCGTGATTTTGCCGACATTGTTGTTGACGGAGGATACGGCAAAAATGAAGCTTCAACAATCGTCGATTGTACCGGCGACGAACCAGAAATAATAAGGCAGGGTTTAGGTATTCTTGAATGGTGAGTAACCTACTCAACGCCGATAAAAGCTTCCTGTAAAAATTACCAGAAAGGAGAAAAGTTCAAGTCTTCCGATCAGCATCAGGAATGAGAAGAACCATTTTCCTGCCATCGGAACTGAAACATAATTGGCAAATGGTCCGAAGGAACCCAGACCGGGACCGATATTCCCCAGCATAGCTGCAGAAGTGCTGAATGAGGTTATTATATCATAACCCATAATCGAAATTATCAGCGAGCTGAAACAAATTATTAAGAAATATAAATTGATAAATACAAGGAGATTATTTATAATACTCTGGGGAACAATCTTTTGATCAAGACGCACAGGTATAAATGCATTGGGATGTATCATTCTTCTCATTTCATGTCTTGCATTTCTTGTTAAAAGAAGAAGCCTGATGATCTTTATGCCGCTGCTTGCTGAACCTGAAGTGCCTCCGGTAAACATAAGAATAAACAGGGTCAGAATTAAAAAACCTCCCCACTGGTTGTAATCAACATGATAATATCCGGTTGTGGTTATTATGGAAATTACCTGGAAAGATCCTTCAAGGAAGGCTTTCCCGGAAGAATAGCCCGATTTAAACCAAAGGTAAAAAGAAACTAATAAAATAAATACCAGGCATGTAATGCAGTAAAAAACAAATTCATTATTACCAAAGATTTTATTGAAATTGCGCTTCAACCCGAAGTACACAATAGTCATATTTGTACCGGCGAAGAACATGAAGAGCGTCATTATTATCAGAATATAAGGCGAACTAAAAGCAGCAATACCATTATTGCGCGTTGAGAAACCACCGGTGGACATTGTTGAAAATGAATGACATACAGCATCAAAAACATTCATTCCACCAATCATAAGCATTACTGCTTCTGCCAGAGTAAGAAGGATATAGATAATGACCAGACGTTTTACTGCTTCGTTGATTTTAGGATGGATCTTATCGCCTGTCTGACCTGTGAAATCGGTTATTGCCAGCTGGATATTGATTGATTTAACTACCTGTAATACTGAGAGGGAAATTATTATAAATCCAATTCCGCCCTGCCATTGTGTTATGCTCCTCCAGAAAAGAATGCCATGCAGCTGGGATTCAACATCAGTAAGGATTGTTGCACCTGTTGTTGTAAAGCCAGACATTGATTCGAAAAATGCATCGCCGAAATTTTTTATTGTACCGCTCAGTAAATATGGGATAGTTCCGAATAGGCACATTATCAGCCACATACCTGTTATGATGACATATCCTTCTTTATTCCCATACGTTTTCTCCTCATTGCGGAGAGGAGTAAAAGCCAGTACACCTATAACAATTGTGATGATTGCTGAATAAAACAACGAAGCAGGTTCTTTGTAAATAAATGCAACAGCTGCGGAAAGCAGCATGAACAAACCTTCAATAATAATGACCAGGCTAAAAACCCTGGCAATAATTCTGAAATTAATCATACCCTGATCAGGTAAAGAATTTTGTCAGCCTGTCGTACGCTGTCGGAAG
Source organism: Bacteroidia bacterium (assembly GCA_026391515.1). Classification (GTDB taxonomy): domain Bacteria; phylum Bacteroidota; class Bacteroidia; order Bacteroidales; family VadinHA17; genus LD21. The sequence continues at coordinate 2,561 of JAPLEC010000321.1, forward strand.
GGTAAATACAACGACTTTATCTCCGGCTTTTATAATTGTGTCACCTGTAGCTATGAATGGAACACCATCTCTTGTTCCGCCTCCGACTATTGCATCTTTCGGAAAATCAAGGCTTCTGAGTGTTCCTCTTGTTATTTTAGCATTTTCGGGAACATTAAATTCGAGGATTTCCGCGTCGGTCCCTGCCATATATTTAACCTGTGTGACATTCAGGTTTGTGGTATGACGGAATATTCTGCTTGCCGCAGAAATCTTTTTATTAATAATTGTGTCGATCCCTGAATTTTCGGCCAGGTTGATATACTCCATATTCTCTACCTCTGCAATAGTTTTCTTGACTCCCATGTTTTTAGCCAGAAGACAGGAAAGTATGTTGATTTCAGAGTTACCGGTAACGGCAACAAACGCATCCATTTTTGATATTCCTTCTTGTTCAAGCAAGTCAATATTACGGCAATCTCCGTTGATAATGAGCGTGTTATCAAGGATTTCCGCCAGAGCTTCACATCTTTCAGGATCGGAATCAATTAGCTTCACTGCGCAGTTTTTCTGCATATAAAGTGCAACGTGTTTGCCAATTCTGCTGCCACCAAGTATCATAATGTTTTTAGCTTCAAAACTTTCTTTTCCCGACGTCTTCATCATCTCATCAATCCCTTCATGTGTGGAAATGACAAAAACAAGATCTCCCAGTTTAAGCTGTTCTTTGCCCCTTGGTATGATGGTTTTATCATTACGTTTAATCGCAACAGCCCGGTATTTATCAGTTTTGTTGCTGATAGAAATCTCTTCAAGGCTTTTATTCAGTATCGGAGCTTTTTCATCAAGTCTCTGAACAAACATTGAAAGCTGGCCTCCTGAAAATTCCATGTACTCAGTTGTGCCAGTTTCCTGCAGCAGTCCCAGAACTTCACGGGCTGCTATGAGCTCGGGATAAATCAGAGAATCAATTCCCAGGGCTTTGAAAAATTCAAGATTATACTGATCCAGGTAATCGAGGTTATCAATACGTGCAATCGTTTTAACCGCACCAAATCGTTTTGCAAGTATAGCGGAGGTAATGTTGGTATCTTCAGAGTGGGTTACAGCGATAAACAAATCCGGTTTTTTCTGAAGTACATCCTGAAGTATCTTAATGGAAGTTGCTGAACCATGATATGTTAATACATCAAGAGAAGATTCAATAGGTTTTAGCCTTTCAATCTCGGGATCGATAATTACAATTTCATGATTTTCATTCGACAGCATCTTGGCCAGATGCGTCCCTACTTCGCCTGCTCCGGCAATAATAATTCTCATAAAAATTTAACTGAAAAAACACAGCAAAATAATAGATAAATAGCGTAATACTCAAGCTTTTTGACACAATTATTTTATTATCTGGTCATAACTTTTTATAAAATGCTCCGCTGTTTTTAACAAATATTGTTGTATCTGAGGGGAGAGACCTGATAATTCCAGAAATTTTATATGAGGGAGAGGATTCAGGAGAAATAATTACTGCTTCAAATTTTTCTGCCGCATAGACATTTTTTTCAATATTTGGTTTTAATCCCGTAATAATCAAAATATCAGGTTCTGTCATTTTTAACAGGGAATTATTAAGATGACTGGTTATCAAAATATTTTTTTCCCCGGCTCTGATATGGCAATTATTCTCACGTAATATGTTGTTTCTGACTTCCAGGTTCAGAGTAGCACAATGCTTCTTTACATCATTACTTACCAAAGAAGTGTCTGAATAGAGATTCAGAATCCTGCCTGTCCGGATTCCAATTGTAGAATGTCCAACAGTATTATATACAATAAGTTCGTCTGTCGTTTTTGTCAGAATACTTCTTGTTGAACCAATCAGAATGAAAATCATAAGGAAAGAAAGAGGATAAAGAATGGAAATTGATTTCCTGTTAAGGAGGAAGTGGAGAAACA
>JAPLEC010000070.1 GCA_026391515.1 Bacteroidia bacterium
TCAGGTCAAATTTCGGATTTCTTAATCAAACTATCCGCGGAAGCTCATCCGCAGAAACTCTCAGATGGGAATATTACTACGTTGACGATGATTTCAATCTGAATAATCTGAATATTACCCTAGGGTATACCCAGATTTTCTATAAACCTTCAAAAAGAAAATAACTGGTATGAAGTGGAAATTTTTTATAACGTTCATCCTGATCTTTTTTACAGCATGCGAAAAGACAGGAGATAATGATAGCATAATTCTCAAGTTCTATGGCGATGCTCTTGAAGATATTGGTACGAGTATAACTCTTGCTGAGGATGGCTATATAATTTGCGGACAACTGACCGAAATTACCAGAGGTGATGGCAATTATATTGAAAGCTCAATTAAAAAACCAGGCATTATTAAAACCGGATTAGACGGCAATATGGTATGGGAAAAATATCTGGGCAATAATCAGCCGGGGTCTGTTTCAAAAGTAATTGTGCTTGAAAATGGTTCAATTGTCTGTACCGGACAGGTTACTGATACCATGACCTTACAGACTGATATTTTTGTTGCTAAAATGGGCTCTGACGGTTCAGGAATTGTTCAGGAAGTTTTTGATACTACTGGTAATCAATTAAGTAACGACATCATCGAAACTGCTGAAGGATTTCTTGTACTCGGAACCTCAGATGTTAAACGCGAACCGTTGACAGATGAAACCGGAAATAAAGAAGGCAAGCAGGATATACTTGTAATGCGAATTAACAATAACCTGGAACAGATAGATGATCCTGTACAATGGGGTTTCCCTGAAGACGATATCGGAACAGTCATAAAAGCCGATCCGGAAGGTGGTTATATTATTTGCGGTTCCACAGAAAGATATATAACACAAGGTCAGAAGAATGATTTGTTTATTTTAAGAATAAACACAACAGGCAATGAAAAAGAATATTCAATTATAGGTACCACCAGCGATGAATACGGAAAGGACATGGAAGTTCTTGATGATGGATACCTGATCCTCGGAGTAAAAGGTTCAGAGACCGAAAAACAAGCACCATATATAATAAAGGTATTCAGAGATATTCATGCTGATCCATTGATAGCAGATAATCCGGTTAAAGATATTTCATGGTCGGTAAAAGCCATGAGCAAATATAAAAGCAATTATTATGTTGTTGCAGGACAAGCAGGTCCGGCTTCCTCAGCAGAAATGCTGATCTTCATGATTGATTCTGAAGGGAAAATGGTTGAAGGTAAAGAGATGATTACGGGAAGCACAGGTATTCAGGCTGCTTATGATGTCGTATCAGACAATGATGACTATGTTATTGCTGTTGGGGAAAACAGTTACGCGAACAGTTCAATGATCACTCTTCTTAAATTCAGATTTTAAGTAATACTGATCAGATAAAATTCCAGAAAAATTACTATGATGAAAAGAGCAGTTGGTTTGTCAATTTTACTTCTGGCACTTTTAACTTTAAAAGTATCAGGGCAGATTACCGGTGCCACTATTACTGGTAATTTTAATGTGAATTCTGTTCTCACAGGCGGTTATACAGGTAGTCCGGAGGCGGGAAATCATGTTGATTATGAATGGTTTACAACTCCTCCTGCCACCAGTGTCGGGACTAATTCAACTTATACTATTCTGGCAGCAGATCAGGCTAAAGGTATTTATGTCATAACAACAGAAAACACTGCTGTACATGTTTTTGTCAGATCATTTACCAGTGATACCACGGCTGTAAATTCATTTCCGGTAATAACATATCCTGTTGTTGTTGGTGATCCCAGACCCGGACTTACAGTTTATGCTTCTTACGTATTTACTGATGTCGACGGCGATCTTGAGTCAGGTTCTACGTACAAGTGGTATACAGCAACTGACGCCGGAGGAGGTGGAATGGCTATAATCAATTTGGACACAGCAAAATCTTATAAAATTAAGGATGCAGACTATGGATCCTTTATAGGTTATAAAGTCACACCAGGAGCAGCAGCCGGATCAACACCCGGATCTGAAGTCACAACACCGGCTTTTGT
>JAPLEC010000408.1 GCA_026391515.1 Bacteroidia bacterium
AAAGAATAGAAATCAGCCGACCTGATTGTTCTGTACAGTTTCGGTTTTGCTGTATGCCGGACATGCCTTCTTATCACATGAACTGACAATCAAAGCAGCGATAAAAGCAACAACTACTAAAACAGCAATTTTTTTCATAAAAGCTTTATTAATAAAATACAAAAATAAACTTTTCATTCAAAAAACAATCGTTGTGACTGAAATAAAATTTCTGACCGTTTTTCAACCAAAATAATTCCCTGGTCGAAGTTCTCTATAAAAACAATTAAACGTAAGAATTGGTTCAATTATTTCAGGATATTATCCATAATTAAATCATTAAACTTTTTAACACTAATTTTGTTATTCATATTTTAGTGCACTAATGAACAACATAATTATTACTATAGTTACAATATTTACTCTAATCTCCATGAGCACCAATTCTTTCTCACAGGAAAAAATGCCATTCAACGACCTGAACAAGGCTGAATCGGATGTCATTAACAACAAAGGTACCGAACGGCCCTTTATCGGAAAATTCACTAACAATAAGGAAAAGGGAACATATATCTGCAAAAAATGTGGTGCTGCACTTTATTATTCTGACAATAAATTCGAATCTGAATGTGGCTGGCCAAGCTTTGATGATGAGATCAAGGGAGCAGTCAAAAGAACTCCCGATAGTGACGGAATGAGAACTGAGATTACCTGTGCCTCATGCGGTGCTCATCTGGGCCATGTTTTTACTGGAGAGGGTTTTACGCCAAAAAACCTTCGCCACTGTGTCAATTCAATTTCATTGGAGTTTGTTCCTGCAATTCTTGATCAGGGGAGATACGGAACTGCAATATTTGCCGGCGGATGCTTCTGGGGAGTTGAATATTTTCTTCAGAAAGCACCAGGAGTAATATCTGTAACATCAGGTTATACCGGAGGCCATGTAAAAAATCCATCTTATAAGGAGGTCTGTACCGGAACGACTGGACATGCCGAAGCTGTCAAGGTCATATATGACCCTGAGAAAACAACTTATGAAAAGCTACTTAAACTTTTTATGGAAATTCACGATCCTACACAGGTAGGAGGTCAGGGACCTGATTTAGGCGATCAGTATCGTTCTGTGATCTTCTATTTAAATGAAGATCAGAGAAAAACTGCCGAAAAGAATATTGATATACTTAGATCCAAAGGCTATAAAGTTGCAACTGCAGTTATAAAAGCATCAGAGTTTTTTGATGCTGAAAAATACCACCAGGATTATTATTTCAATAATGGCAAGATACCTTACTGTCATGGGTACGTCAAGAGATTCTGACCTTTTATTAAAAAGTCTTAAAAAAAGCCGCAATTTTTATCACAGAGTCCGACAATCAATTAACTTTAACGAGTTTTAATTGATTTCCTCAGGAGCGAATGAACTTATACACCTATCGCAGAAAGACTTCTGTGGGACGAAGGACAAAAGCCTGGTTTTTCATTCTTGGTATTCTTGTCTGCATAATTATTTTAATATCTGGAAAGAAAGCTCTGACATACACTTCGTCAGATAAGTATTGTACGTCGTGCCATATTCACCCATCTTCAGACCAGAACTGGAAATTATCAACTCATTATAACAACAAGTCCGGCAATATTGTCCATTGTGTTGAATGCCATCTTCCTCCTGAAGGTCATGGGTATTTTATGGCGAAAGCAAAACATGGATTAAAAGACGCTTATGGCTTTTATTTTAAGGACAGTGTAAGGATTAACTGGCAGAAGAAAAAGCTCCTTGAAAATGCAAAAGGTTTTGTTTATGAAGAATCATGTACCGATTGCCATCAGAATCTTTTTCCTGTGACCCTTTCAGTAAATGGCGGCAATGCTCATTTGTTCTACACAACAAGCAAAGATCCTCTCAACTGTATCAATTGCCACCTGAATGTAGGACATTATGACAGGAATGCAGCCGCTCATGCACATGACACTAGTTTTGGAGTTACAATAACATCAACAGAACCACCTTTTGCTGAACCTGCAAAAGTCGAAAAATTCGAAAACTTTAAGGAAATGATTCCTGGTACAAGAGTCTCTTTCGAAATGATCGCCCTGCCCGGAGGAGCTTTTAATATGGGAAGTCCGGATGATGAACCTTTACGTGATGCTGACGAAGGGCCTGTCAGGAAAGTAACTGTATCAAAATTATGGATTGCCAGAAATGAAGTTACATGGGATGAATATATGGCTTTCTTCAGAGCAACAGCCTCACAGGGAAGAACTGAAGGTCAGGTGGTTAGCAGCAAAAAAGTAGATGCTATAAGCGGAGCAACTCCCCCATGGGGCGCTCCTGACCAGGGATGGGGCAAGGGTACCCGGCCGGCTATTACAATGTCGTGGCATGCTGCAAACGTCTATTGTCAGTGGTTGTCAAAAGTGACTGGCAAAAAATACCGGCTCCCGACCGAAGCCGAATGGGAATATGCCTGCAGGGGAGGGACAGAGACTCCCTACTTCTTTGAAGGCAATCCAAAGAAACTTACATCTGAAGGATTTCTGAAGAAAATACTGAAGCCCGATACATCAAATATTGCATCGAGAGTTGTTTATAATCTGAACAGCGCTGCAAAGACTGAAGAGCCTTCATTTGTAAAAGAGAATCCGTTTGGACTTAAGAACATGCCTGGAAACGTTGCAGAATTCTGCTCTGATTTTTTTTCTGCCGATTACTATAAAACAGATTCAATCAGGATTAATCCGAAAGGTCCTGTAAAAGGACAGGAGCATGTTATTCGTGGGGGATCATTTAAGAGCGATGCCAGAGATCTCCGCAGTGCTGCCCGCGACTTTACAAAAACAAAAGCCTGGCTGGTAACCGACCCTCAGATGCCTAAAAGCATCTGGTGGTATTCCGATTGTATTGATTTGGGTTTCAGGGTAGTATGCGAAGCAGATAGTACAATTAAGCAATAAAATTGAGCAGATAAAATCCCCTCCTGGGAGAGCTTGTCCCGCAAAGCTTTAGCGCAGCGGGAGGCAAGGGGTGGGTAAAAAGAATTAAGCAAGTAATTTCAAAATATGAATTTATATACAAATGGAGAATATTAACAGAAGAAAATTTATTGGAAAAACAGCCCTTGCAGGCATAGGTCTTGCAGGAGCAGGGGCTATCATTTCAGGATGCAAAAGGAAAGTCGATGAAAAGGAGTTGAATCTGCCACCCATACTTAGAGGTGCTCCTGACGGCAAAAAGCTCAGAGCAGGTCTTATCGGAGTGGGAGACAGAGGTACAGGTGCTGCAATTAATTTTATAAGCGCCGGAAAAACACTAGGTAATCTTGAAATTATTGCCCTTGCTGATGTATTCCAGGATAAAATTGATGCCTGCCGTGAAAGATTTGCTTCATTTAAACTGCCAATTCCTGCTGAAAACTGCTTTACCGGATTCGATGGTTATAAGAAGGTGATGGCACTTCCTGATGTGGATGTTGTAATTCTGACTACACCACCTCAATTCAGACCTGATCATTTCCTCGAAGCTGTTAAAATGAATAAGCATGTTTTCATGGAAAAACCCGTTGCAGTCGATCCTGTTGGCATTCGTTCAATAATAACCTCTGCAAAGAAAGCAGAAGCCATTGGGTTGAATGTTGTCACAGGAACTCAGCGTCGTCATCAGGAAGATTATATAGAAACCTACAGGCAGGTTATGAATGGAGCTATTGGTACTATTACATCGGCAAAAGCTTTCTGGAACCAGAATCATGTGTGGTTCAGAGAGCGAGAACCTGGATGGAACGATATGGAATACATGATCCGCAACTGGAATAATTTCTGCTGGCTTTGCGGCGACCATATTCTTGATACTCACGTACATAATATTGATGTTATAAACTGGTTCATGGGTAA
>JAPLEC010000043.1 GCA_026391515.1 Bacteroidia bacterium
TGGAGCCAGGCGTGATAATTAATTTCATATTGATTCAGGAATGAGCCTGCAATGCCGGGAATAAGGAAAATTAATAAAATCACACCTCCTGTAATTCCAAGAGCTGTTATCAATCCTTTAAGTAAATTTTTCTTTGGAATGGCTGAATTATAAATATCTCTCAATGCAAGGATTCCCAGCAATGGAATACAAAACTGGGAAATTATCAGAATAAAAGTGACAGACCTGAATTTATTATAACCCGGGAAATAATCGATAAACAGATTTGTAAGAGGCATAAAATTCTTACCCCATGCGAGCATTATTGAAAGAACGGTAGCAATGAGCAACCACCATTTTTCCCGTCCCTTGACTATTATTAATCCCAGAACAAAAAGAAAAAAGACAATTGCACCGACATAATGCGGACCATCAGTTGATGGCTGGGTTCCCCAATATTGCAACAGCCCGCTGGCATCTGAGGAATTAGTATTTTTCCGCAGTGCCTTAACTGTCTCAGAATCACGGTCAAACGGTTTACTGGATCCTCCTTTGAAATTTGGAATTAAGAGATTTAATGTCTCATCAATTCCATAGCTCCACCGTGTAATGTAATCCTTTTCAAGACCCTTAGATGAATTTTTAGAGTCAGTTATCAGATCCGATTTACCCCGCATCGAATATTTCCCATATTCATAAGTAGTGTACAAAAAAGCGAAATTGACTCCTATTGCTATGATGAACGATATAATAAGTATTGCAGATGCTTTTGCAAACTTTAAGATTGTCTTTTCCCTGATTGAAAATATGAACTCAGTTATTACAAACACAAGCACACAGATCAATGAATAATAAGTGATCTGAGGATGATTTGCCAGCAATTCAAGCGAAAGAATAAAAGCTGTAAATAACGCTCCTTTAAGTATGTTCTGCCTGTAAGTATAGTATATTCCCCCGATCATAGGAGCCATATAAGCCAGCGCAATTGCCTGTGTATTATGTCCTGCAGCAATAACCTGGAACAGGAATGATGATAATCCATATGCCAGGGCTCCCACTATTGACAGCCATGGATTTACCCTGAACATCAGGAGCAAAACATAAAACCCTGCCATTGCCAGGAAAAGTACTGAAACAGGCATACCGAATATCCTCAGGATATTATCGACATGCTTAAAAAGGTTGCCAGGATACTTTGTGGAGATCAGGTATGCAGGCATACCGCTGAAAATCGAATTGGTCCACAGGGGTTCTTGCCCGTACTTCTCACGGAAATCCTGTATCTCTTTGGCATTTATTTTAGCTACCATCGCATCATTGGCCCTCAGGACTTTTCCTTCAATAACCGGATAAAAATATACGTAGGATATAATGAGAAAGATAACAATTGCCAACAGGTGAACCAGCTTGTCACGATTTTCTTTTAAAACCTTCATGTTTCTGAATTTTAATGAGAACGAAAGTATTTATTAATATAATATGCAAGTAAACAAATTAATATCAAATTGGGAATCCTTTATAAATCCTGATTTTTATGATAAAAAATGAAAACTGACATGTAATTAAATCAGGCATTAATCCTGGCTGATAATTTTGATCAGTTCAGCAGGTTTTCTGAGCTTTTTCAGGATATCCTTTATCCGTATTATCTCTATCTTTTCCAGGAAGTTAAACAAGTATAATAAGAACGGGAAAGAAGCAAGAATCAGCAGTTTTAAGGGGATCCTCAAAGCAATCCCCATTTTCGAGGTCAGCATAGATAATCCCCCTAAAACAATAAAAACTGCTATCATTATTAAAATCCTCCTGAGTTCATAAGGAACATGGTAATATTTCTGGGAAAAATTGTAAATCACAATAAAAAAGAATATTTGTGAAATGACAGCCGATAATGCAGCCCCGTAAATGTTCAGCCTCGGAATCAAAATGATATTCAAGCAGATATTAATTATTGTAGCGATGATCATGGCAATTGCAATTATGCCTGTCTTTTTAACAATGTTCAAGCTGATCGACTGGGATATTTCTTTAAGGGTATCAAATATCAATGCTACCGAAATGATCGGAATAATATAAAATGAATTATAGAAAATTTTGTTCCGGACCAGCAGCATAATTGCCTCCTGGCCGAACACCGTAATTGATAGCAGGAGAAAGACCACGCAGAAAGCCATGTATTTCATGATTTTGGAATAAAACCTCTTATTCCCCGGCTCATTCATCATTTTATATATCATCGGCCTTAATGATAACCAGATTGAAGAGAGTACAACCACTTTTACCGAATTAACAATTGAATAACCAAGACTGTAAACCCCGACATCGCTGAAACTGCTGTTGCTCAGAATTCTTATTGAGAACCGGTCTGTTATATTGAAAATGATATATGAAACTGTTGACAATAATAGTGGCAAACGGAAAAGGAACATTTCTTTCAGTGCTCTCCATTCTATATGGAATGAAATATTCCTGATAAGATAAACCCCAAGGACAAGCAATATTGCCACCAGGCTGATTGCACGCGCAGAATAAATTCCTTCCAGTCCCTGGTGGAGAGAGACAAGGAATATTAATGTCATTACCAGGTAAATAATAAATCTGAATATATTCGAGGTGACAAACATTAAAGGTTTTTCCTCAAGGCGCAGAAGTGTGGCAGGAAGCAGCAGAATACTCTCAAGGGCAGAACATAAGAACAGCAGGTTCAGCATTTTTGTCCAGTCTGCCCTTTCAATCAGAAAGACCGATATTTGCTCTGAAAATATTGATAAAAGTCCCCAGAATAACGCTGTGAAAAAAATTGTTGCAACAAGCAGGGTGAATACAACCGATTTGCGCTTATCAATATAAGATTTATCATAGTACCATCTCTCCAGTGCATAGTTAAATCCAAATCCGAACAGTGCGATAAGGAGTGCTGATGAAGCTTCCAGCATGCTCAATTTCCCATAGTCGGCAGGAGAAAGATATTTTGCATTGGTAAAGAACGGCAGTAAAATCAATCCGACCAGTTTGGGAGCAACCTGTCCGATGCTATAAACTGCAGTGCTTCGTGTCAATTTTTTTATAAGGTCGATCATCCTTTTATTTTACATAATTCCCGAAGATCTTGTCGAGGCCTTGTCTGAAAATATTTTTTGAATAATGTCTGAAATAATAGTCCTTGCAGTTCCCTGATAACAGCTTTCTGAAATCTTCATCAGAAAAAAGCTTTTTCAAATCTGTTTCGTTTTCCACAAATACTCCACACCCCGACATGATTTTCTCTTCAGTAGGTTTTCTGTGATTGCCGATTATGGGAATTCCGAGGGCAAGATAATCAATGTCTTTATTAGCTTCCTGGGTAACATAGCTTTGATGAACGGATTTAATAAAACTTGTACCAAGGAGAAAATAGTTCTCAAAAAGTTCCCTGATCTTAACAGTAAGCAGGGAGTGATCAATTCTCCCTGAATGTTGTATATGGGGGCAGTTTAAGATTGCGGTTCTGATTGTATCTGAATTGACTGTTCCAAAGATAAATAGTTCTGTCTCCAGCTTCTCCCGCAGTTCAAGTATTTCTTTAGCACCCTTTTCTTCGGAGAACTCACCCAGATACAACAGTGCGGGCAGCTTTTTGCAATCATTCACAGCTCCTTTGTTTTCAAAGGGCGAATAATAATAAAGCAGATCTGCTTTTTTGTTGAAATATTCCTGCAGTGCTTTGGAATTAACTATAATCCTGTTGCAGCAGCCAAATGCATATTTGATTTCTTTTCCGGAAAAATGTGAAATTATTTTTTCCATAAAAAGACCTGCCAAAGGAATCTTCTTCCGGAGACTGTAAGCACGGAGGAATACATTATTATCTATCGTATCATAGATTACAATTTTATTTTGTTGTTTCCCGTATCTGGCAATGGGTAGATATTTAAGATCATTTATCAGTATCAGATCGTAATCTGCGATTTTTCTCCTGTTTTTGAGTATAGAAAAGTTATCAAAGAAAAAGAGAGAAATCCAGTTTAGTCTGCTGTAAACAAGATGCTTCTGTGTGGGTATTAAATCATAAGAGATATTGTTCTCCTTAAAATATTCAATAAAAGCAGCCAGCCTGGGATGCATAGGCACTAAAGCTCTCGGAGTGAAAATCCCAATCTTCATTTATGATCTTGTAAAGATGATATAAAAGTAGCGCTTTACTTTTTTTCCCGTCAGAAAGCCGCCGATTTTTATTAATAATAATGAAATCAGGTAATATTTGTAATAATACTTAATATCGATGAATCCGGCTTTGACAAGACCAATGTAATCGTGGATCTCTTTTTTTGTCCAGTTGACAGTTTCACCGTCAGATTCTTTTCCCGTAAAATTGGTGGAATAGGCAAAAACGAATTTCCCGCCCGGATTAAGCAGGTTGATGTATTTATTGGACCATTCCGCAACAAAACTGAGATCATGGGTATTGGCTCCGCTAAAGCCCCTGCATAAGATCAGGTCAAAATTTATTTCCAGCTCCGGATTAAAGCCATCAGAGTGAATAAACCTGCACTCAGGATGTAACTCCTTCGCCCGTGATATTGCAATATCCGAATAATCAAGGCCATACGCACTGAAACCTTCCAGATAGAATGCTTTTGTATAAAATCCGAGAGCACATCCCACATCAAGCATTTTAAGCTCTTTCTTGCCTTTCAGTCTGGTCCACCAGGTAATACGTCCGGCAAGATGCCGGCAGGTTGCAAGGTCTTCCGAAGTCCACCTTTGTGCTGAACCTTTGAATCTTTCATTATATTCCCTCCGGAGATATTCTGCATCCTTCATCTTAACACGATAAACATGAAATTAGGATAAAAATTAGAGCGCATTTTCTGGAAAAGCTTATTGATTATGAAAATGATCTTATATTTCAAGCCGTTTACATCCCGTAAGGTAAAATATTCCTCAAGCCAGAAGAAATCAGCAAATACAAGACCTGCTCTTTCAGTAATTTCCATCATCGTCTTAGGACAAAGCCAGAAAGTATGCTGAGGATTGACGGAATAATTGTTTCTTACAAGTATACTGGTAAAATTCCTTACCGCGTGTGCATTGGGAGTCGTAATGATCATTTTTCCCTCAGCGGTAAGAAAAGACGAATAAAATCTGAGAAATTCTACAGGGTCATTTACATGTTCAATTACATCCGACATGAGAATAATTTCATATTTTTTACCTGATAGTTTTAATTCATCTGCACTGAAAACAGAATACCCTTTTTCTCTCATTGCCCTTATAGCCTCAGGTTCAATGTCAACTCCATCCAGGTCATGAGCAACACCCTTTATCTGGTTATGCAGCCATCCGGGATTATTGTAATCGAAATCCTGGCCGGCACAACCCACATCAAGAACACTTTTTCCTGAGCACAGCTCACAGATTTTGGCTCTCTTCTCAGCCTTTGCAGCTTTTTTGATGGTATTGAAAATTAATTCCTTATTCATCTGTTTCAGGTTAATTTCTTAATAATGTCCATACCGGTAAGCACTTCAGGCTTTTGAGACATAATCTTTTCGAGCAGACCGGTATAGAATGTTGTTATTCCCGGTCTTTCAACCTCATCGAAATAATTGTTATGCCATAGCAATGTAAAAACTCCGTTGAATGCTGCAATTTCGCCGAGAAGCTGATCAATGGTTTTAATTGCATCTGCGAAATCAAGATTTCTGTAACTGAATAATGTTGATTCCATAACAATAAGAGGTATTTCCCGGTATGACAGCATCCTGTCTTTTTCAAAATCGTAAAGTCTGAAAGGATGGCAATAAGAATTTCTGAATCCTTCATATCCTGCAAAACCGAGTGTCGTATCATATACAATACCTGCTTCTTCATGGATCAGGGCAGTATCAGGATGTTTCCACATCAGCCTGTGCTGCCTTATACCTGTCCGGTTCAGGCCGGTGACTGCGTTCAGTTCATTTTTTATTTTAATCAGAGCATCAACTGAATAATGGGAGCGTACAGTTCCATGCAAACCAATCTCATGACCTTCATTCATCAAAAAACTGATCAGATCACTTATCTTTTTATCGCTTAGCTTATAATAAGAGTCGACATACTTCTGATCCTCAGGCAGGAAGAACCAGGCCGAATGAATTCCCAGCTTCTTTTCCAAACATGACAGCATTGAGAAATTCCAGTATGGATCGCTTCTGTCAAAAACATTGATCAAACGGGATCCGATATTTAAAACTTCTTTAAACAGCCAGAATTTTGTTTTTGCCGATTTCGAAAATCCGGCAAACTGCTTAAGGGTATTCAGGAGAGAATTCAGATTGTAATAACTTATCCTGTCTACATCATGAGTCAGAAAAAACGCAAAACCATTAAATATCTTTTTTCTGGTTATTTTAATGTTTTTATTATTACAAAAATCCTCTAACCCGTTTATTATTTCTTCAAAATAGCAGTTTACTACTGGTTTCCGTATAAAATTAAGCCTGGCCTGAACAGAATTCTCAAAGGGATATCTTCCCAATGAGTCCGATTGTTCGTGATCTTTTTCCTGGTAACCGGATAAGAGGTAAAAGGAGGATTTCAGCAGATCATGATTAAAAATAATATTATCGTTTGCACATGAATGAATCTTCTTTTCCTGAGATAAGGGGAAAAGCACAGGTATATCATTAACCCATACGACATCAGGCAGTATTAATTCCTTATCGCTTAAAAGGAAAATGATTTTATTCTTACAGGTAGTAATTTCTTTTTCATTTTTCGCGAAAATAAAAAATTCTCTTATTTCATCAGTCAAACAGATATGATTACCAAGGTGATGGAGTACATATTCTATTTGTGCGTGATTCAGAAAATTTTTCATCCGACTTAATTATAATCAAATTAAATCCTTATATAATGATAATAATTGATTTTTAACATTAGCTGTATTATATTCTTCCATTACCGCATTGTAGCCATTTAGCCCCATCCTTATGCATAGCTCCTTATCTGAGAGGAGGGTAGTTATTGCTTCTTTCATTTCCTTATCATTTTTATAAATAAGGCCACAATTATAAGTCTCTATCAGTTTTTGCTGAGGCCGGCAATCTGATGCAACAATTGGTTTCTTACCAAGCATATAATCGAAGATTTTGTTTGCAATACCTGATTCATGTTGAGGATTCTTATGGAAAGGGGCTATACAGATGTCAGTAATTTCAAGATAAGCCGGCAATTCAGAAAGATCGATCCAGGGTACATGATAAACACGTTCCCTGAGAGATTCAGAATTAATATAATTGAAGAACCTTTTCCTGTCTTTCTTATCTACAGGACCAATAACCAGAAAAACAAAATGATGATTTTCTTTTGCTAACTGAATAAACACTTCCAGTGCATCAAATATCCCTCTTCTTTCCGCGATGATACCAAAATAAAGAATAACGGAAGTGCCCTTTTTAACATTAACCTTTAAAGAAACCTTACCTTTTGGTTCCATTTGGTCAAGATCAGGGACATTTGGCATTATGGCAAATTTATTCTTTGAAAACTCAGGATACCGTTCGACAAGGTTATCCCTGAATTCATCACTCAGAACAATGATTTTTTCAGCATATCCGAGATATTCTTTTTCCTTTTTCTGCCATTCCCCTGGTTTTGACAAAAAATTCCTTACCAAACCTTTGGTCCAGTTATAGGTAGTCACAGTATAAGGATAATTTTCATGAAGATCAAGGATCATCGGAATCCTTTTTCCTGATTTCTTAATTCCTGACCAGCCTGCTTTCGACATGTAAAGGTCGTGTATATGCAAAATCCCTAAACTGTTTGCAATAATGAACTTTTTTATTGCAAAACTCCAAAGAAACTCATAGACGGGTATAAGATTTAAAAAGAAAAACAGGATGTCTTTTATTTTTTTATTTATTCGGATCCTGGTTATTTTGATCCCATCAATCGGACTGCAGGCTTTTTGATTGAATCCAAAACATAAGAGAAAGATCTCATAGCCGTTTCCCTTTAAAATCTCAATTTCTCTGAGAACCCGCTTATCATAATTTGCTTCATTGTCAACTACGACTCCAATCTTCATGCTTTATTTTGGGACTAAAATAATTGAGGTAATTTATTCACACCAAAGTTAATAATAATTTGAAGGCCTTGCCTTATTTCAATACAGCTCAGATAACACACTGACATCCAGATAACGGATTCCGCTGTTTTGAGCACATGCCTGATCGATATCAGAATCGCCTATAAAAATTGTTTTTTCTACTTG
>JAPLEC010000018.1 GCA_026391515.1 Bacteroidia bacterium
TCCACGGAAAAGACCACCTATATATTGAACTTTTATTTTTTGTTCTTTTCCTTCTGACTGATAAATTACTTCCGATCCGGGTCTGTTGGGATTAGGACCAAAAGGATTTGCCTTTGAAGAGACACCCTTTCCATTACTTACCAATATTTTATTCTTCGCAATTCTTACGGAAGTCGGATACCAGGCGGTTGGTATAAATCCTTTACTTTTGCTTGAACCGGGAACGCTTACATCAAAAAGAACGAGGCAATTATTATCTGCATTGGCGATAAAAAGAGTCTTATTGTCCTTGCTCAGTGCGACAGAATTAGTTGTTGAACCGACAAGTGCATCCGGATAAAGTGCAGCATTAAGTGTCTCGATAATTTTCATTTGCCTTGTATCAATTACAGATACATTATTATCGTTTGCATTGGCAACAAACAAATACTTACCATCTTTAGTGATACATAAATCATTCGGATTATCGCCAACAGGAATGGATCCGGTAATTTTTTGCTGGTCAGTATCAAATACAATAATTTTATCGCAACCCCAGCACGAAGCATAAAGAATATTATGGTCAGGCGAAAGAATGCAAGTATATCCTTCTCCGCCCAGAGGATGCTTTGAAACCACCTTTTTAGATTGAATATCAATGGCATATATAGAATTATCTTCTTTTGTAACAGCATACAACCTGTTTTTTGCATCGTCAAGAGCAAGTCCTGCAACAGAGATTTTTGCCGGCCATGGTTTACCTATTACTATTGTATCAGCAGGCGAAAGGTGCTTTTTTATGACTGCATATTTCATAATAAAATTATCATTTCCGCCTGATGCATACAGGTATTTACCATCATCTGAAAATACAAGACCAAACCATGCTTTTCCGACAACTATTGAATCAGTGATAATACCATGTTTAACATCGACGATCTGAATTGACTGATCGCTTTGTCCGTTATTTGTTATTGCAGCCAGCTTCCCGCAGTAAGAAACGGCAATATTTAAAGGCAGATCGCCCAGCGGAACCATTTTACCGACTGGTGTCAGATGCCATCCGTTAGGCAAAGTAACCCGATGTGATTCAATATCGCTCAGGGTCTGAGAATTAAGCTGAAATGTCAGAGCTGACAGTATGATTATAAGCAGGTTAGCTTGTTTCATTTTATTAAAATTCAATTGGTTTCAGGGAATTTTCTCACAGCTTATTATACCTGGTCTTTAGCACTTTAAGTGCTTCACGGATCAGGCGTATTGTGACAACTCCCTTTATTTCGACAGGTTCACCATCGATATGAAACCTGGTCTCTTCAGTCTGAAGTGTAAACGGCTTATCAGTTTTGATATATCTTACATATTTTGAATTTTTTAATGTTCCTCTGAAAAGACGGTAAACAATAAAAGGAACGAGGATTTTCGGAAAGGGTTTAAGAAGCACTATATCAATAATTCCATCATTAGGTTTTGCTTCAGGAGCAATATATGCGTTATTTCCAAATTGCCTTGTATTTGCAATAGTAAAATCAAACAGATCATCTTTAATTGTTTCACCGGCGAGATTAATTGTTATATGAACCGGCCGGAGCTTAATAAAATTTATCAAAGTAACAAATACGTACGTCCATTTTCCCCGGCTTCCGAGTTTGTC
>JAPLEC010000025.1 GCA_026391515.1 Bacteroidia bacterium
TTTTCAAGAAACACGATTTTGTTGGTAACTCTCCCCTTTAGCTCTGCACTGATCGATTGTGCTGAGGTTTCTGTTGATTCGTCCGGAGAGTATGTCGAAGCATCCTCAGCTGAAATAAATATCTTCTGTCCTGAACTGGTAATAGTTATAGGTTCTTCAGGATTATTCAACCCATATAATTCCAGGAGCTTTGAATTTGGCTGATAACCAAGAAGTTTTCTGGCAAGCGGTGAATTGGCAGGAACAATAGCTGTTACAGAATCGGTTGAAGTAATATCGATTTCCTTGGTTATACTGTTAATCAGCTCATTTTCTTCAAGTTCCAGGACAACTGATTCCAGCGCTTTGTTTGCCTGAGTGCGGAATTGCTGGTCGGTGATATTAATTGCATTTCGGATCCAGTATAATTGAATAAGGATAAGTCCTGAAATTGCCAGGAAGAAGAAAATTGCCAGCAATACTATTGATCTGCGCTTCATACAATTACAAAAGTACTACTATATATAGTTTGTGTTCCCACTCTTTAACTTTCTTTAACAACCAGTTTTGTTCAGCTGATGTTATTAAAGAATTTTAGACTATCAAAAAATATTTTTTTTTAACATTTCATTAAAATATAGTTAATATTCAGCTTTTTAGGTTAAAACATTTCATTATGTTAGTTACTGAAGATACATTTGCAAAGGTTTTGGCATAGAATTTGAACAATAATATATAGAGGTTTTTTCATAGGTTAGGTTAGTTTTAGGGTTATCAAAAAATGAGCCACTTCGTTCTGAGGTGGCTCTTCTTCTTTAAGACGGTTAGATATAGAATCCCGGATAAGATCTGATTACTCTACCGGATGATCTGGAACGCCTGGATGAGATTTATGATGAGATAATTGGATAACCTTTATAACATTTATATTTTGTGCTCTTGCTGCATGAAAAAAATGTTTTCTGATTAAGGTTGATTTCTTCCTCTTAAGCCAGGTAAGATCAATTATATAAGAGGTTTTGTCTTTAAAAATAACTTTCACTTTCCTTTCTTTATGTGGCATAACGACCTCTCTCATACTTGTCCAGGGAAATGAATACTTTTTGGGTCTGAAAACCCCATATCGGAATTCAACTTTATCATCATCAATCAAGAAATAAAGCTCTCCCCTTTTAAAGGTTGCGTATGCTGCAACAAGCGCGACTAAAAAGCTGATACCAAAAAGAGCAACGGAATTGACTGGTTTTACATCTTCTACTCCGAAAACCGGACGAAGCATTGCAACGTATGCTCCCACAAGAAAAAATACGACAACAACACCCCAGAGTATTAATTTTCTGCCTTTTGTAATTTGCTCTTCTGATAAATTGAAATAAAGTTTTTCCATTTTTTATTGGATTATGTATTGCAAATTTTTATCCTTTAATGATTTAAGATCGATATTAAATGCTGCAGTCACGCATTCAGTGTCTCTTAGCATTGATATTATCTTATCAAGATCTGTCTCGGTTTCAGAATTATTTATCTGGAAAATATAATCTATATTCTTTAATTTTTTGATAAGGAAATTTTTGCCGGAACGATTCGAAGTCAGGTTGTAGGTTTGATCGGGAGCTGCAGACAGGTCTGAAAACCTGCTGAATGTCAGATCATTACCAACGCTGTCAGAAAATGAAATCGGGGATACATTTTTAAGAGAAATCTTCAGTTTATTGTTCAAAGCCAGGGAAAGTTTATAATCAGGTTCTGTCGAAACAATGCCAATCACCGGAGATTCATCAGATTGATTGATATTAAGTTGCACCCGTTTAATTTTCACATTGGTTCTCATATCTCCTCACAAACACCTTAACCTATAAAGGTAGAAAAAAATGAATGACACTACACAAAATCTCCGGAAATATCTTTTATCCTTTTCCATGCCTGGTTTGAAGCTTCCTGTTCTGCTTCCTTTTTGGAAGTACCCTGCCCTTTGCCAAATTCTTTCTTATCGATTAAAAGGGTAGTAGTGAATACCGACTTTTTGGTATCAAAATCATATTCATCCTTGTATGTAAATATCAAATTTGCTTTACGCTTCTGAACCCATTCAAAAACAAGGCTTTTATAATCAGGATCTGTTTTTACTATTGTGTTAAGGTCAAGGTATTTACCCAGCACATTTTTTATAAAGAATTTTTTAGTTTTCCTGAAACCTTTATCCAGAAATATTGATCCTATAAATGCTTCAAAGGCATCACCATAGAGGTTTTTAGTTGATTGAGCTGAACCGATATTACTGACAAGGATCTTATCGATACCCATCGAGACAGCAATCTGATTGAGCATTTCTCCGTTAACTATTCTTGCCCGGATTTTTGTCAGAAAACCCTCACTGGCATCAGTAAATTTTTCAAAAAGAAAATCAGAAAGAATAGCATCCAGGATAGCATCTCCGAGGTATTCGAGTCTTTCGTTATTTATCTTTTTACCATCTGAAAGTGTGAAGGAAGCTGAACGGTGGATAAAAGCGATTTCATATAATCTCAGGTTTCCGGGTCGGAAACCCAGGATCTTTCTTAAGTCGGAACTAAATTCCTGTTTATCAGGAATATATAAGCTAACAGGCTTTTTATTAAGGAATGACACTAAACCTCTGCTTTTTTGAATACTACAGAAGCGTTATGGCCACCAAAACCAAAAGTATTGCTGATGGCAACATCTATATTTCTGTTCTGTACTTTATTAAGTGTTAAATTCAGCTTATGATCAATATCAGGATCGGGGACTTTAAAGTTTATTGTCGGAGGAACAGTATTATGAACGATTGCCATAATAGCAGCAATAGCTTCAATAGCGCCAGCTGCGCCCAGCAGATGGCCTGTCATTGATTTAGTGGAGCTGATATTAAGTTTATAGGCATGTTCGCCGAAAACATCAATAATAGCTTTTATTTCAGAAATGTCACCCAATGGTGTTGCGGTGCCATGAGCGTTTATATAGTCAATATCTTCAGGCTTCAGATCTGCATCTGCGACAGCGAGCTTCATCACATTACGTGCGCCGAGTCCTTCAGGATGAGGAGCAGTAACATGAAAAGCATCAGCGGTCATTCCCCCGCCTGCCAGTTCGGCATATATTTTTGCACCTCTTGCTTTAGCATGCTCGTATTCTTCTACAATAAGGGCACCGGCTCCTTCACCCAGGACAAATCCGTCACGGGTTTTATCAAAAGGTCTTGAAGCAGTTTTATATTCAGCATTATTGGTCGATAAAGCCTGTAAAGCATTAAAGCCGCCAATGCCCGGTTCATTTATTGCAGCTTCGGAACCGCCGGTAACAAAAATATCTGCTTTTCCCCAGCGTATGTAATTTAAAGCGTCAATAATTGAATTTGTTGAAGAAGCACAGGCTGAAACAGTAGAAAAATTGGGACCTCTGAAACCGAATTTTATGGAGATCGTCCCGGCTGCTATGTCAGCAATCATCTTAGGTATAAAGAAAGGACTGAATCGGGGAGTTCCATCTCCAAGAACATGTTGTTTTATTGCGAGAAAAAAGGTTTCAAGCCCTCCAATTCCTGAAGCCCATATAACACCGGTCCTGTCTTTATCGATCTTTTCGAGATCCAGACCGGAGTCTTTGATGGCTTCGTCAGTTGCAACCAATGCAAACTGTGAATACAGGTCAAGCTTATTAACCTCTTTTCTGTCAAAGAAATTAGCAGAGTCGTATCCCTTTACTTCGCATGCAAATTTGGTTTTGAACTTTTCAGGATTAAACCGGGTGATAATTCCAGCGCCGCTTGTTCCGTTTTTTAGTCCATCCCAGTATTCATGCAAAGTATTACCAATAGGAGTCAGGGCTCCAAGGCCGGTAATTACAACTCTTCTCATAAATGGGTTATAACAATGCAAGATTACTTTGCATTTTCCTCGATGTACTTGATAGCATCACCAACGGTGCTGATGGTCTCTGCCTGATCATCGGGAATTCCAATGTTGAATTCTTTTTCGAATTCCATGATCAGCTCAACAGTGTCAAGAGAGTCTGCTCCCAGATCATTCGTGAAACTGGCTTCAGGAGTTACTTCTGATTCGTCAACTCCAAGTTTATCAACTATAATCTCTTTTACTCTTGTGGCAATGTCAGACATAATGATAAATTTTAATTAATAATAATTTTTAAACCTTGCAAAGAAATATATTTGTACTTTATTATTCAAATGATTTGAGGTTTTTTATTTACTAAATGAAATAATAAATTGATTATTAACTGAATAAACTTAAAATTAGATCATAATCATAATCTGTCAGAAAGTGATAATTGTCACATAATGAAGAAGATAGCAATTTTTGCTTCAGGTTCCGGAACAAATGCCGAAAACATAATAAAATACTTTTCGAACAGAAAGAGTGCTAAAGTGACTCTTATTTTATCGAATCGTCGCGAAGCCTATGTATTAAAAAGGGCTGCAGAACATAATATTAAATCGATTTTTTTCGACTACAATGAGTTTAATACCTCAGATAAGGTTCTGGATGAGCTGTTAAGAAATGATATAGACTTTCTGGTTTTAGCCGGATTTTTGTGGCTGGTCCCTGAAAAAATACTGAATTTGTATGCAGGTCGTATAATTAACATACATCCGGCTTTATTACCTAAGTACGGAGGTAAAGGGATGTATGGGGAGAAAGTACATAAGGCTGTAATTGATAATCACGAATCAGAATCGGGTATTTCAATCCATTATGTCAATAAGCTCTATGATGAAGGAGATATTATTTTTCAGGCCAGATGCAAAGTTGAACCTTCAGATACGCCTGATACTCTGGCTGCAAGAATACACGAGCTGGAATACAAATATTTCCCAAAAGTAATAGAAGATTTGATCGGGAAGTTTCCCGGCAAAGCTAAAAAGTAGACAGAAGACTCAGCACCACTCTTTTATTTTTCTCAAATCTCGCTTTATTATCCTTGGATACCGGCTCTACCGATGGTGCTTCAATGCTCAGAGGATCGACCGGAGATCCGTTTTTATAAAATCTGAAATCAAGATGAGGACCGGTGGAAAGACCGCTGCTTCCCACATAGCCGATTATATCTCCTTGTTTTACAAATGCACCCGGAAAAACTCCTGAACCGAATCGGCTAAGATGCAGATATGCTGTTGTATATACACTGTTATGGACGATTTTTACCATTTTGCCTGATCCGTTTTCGGTTCCGGCAGAAATTATTTTTCCATCACCGATAGCATGGACTGGTGTGCCGACAGGAGCAGCATAATCAACACCAAAATGTGGTCTTCGGATTCTTAATATTGGATGAAACCTGCTGGAGGAATAACGTGAACTGATTCTTGAAAACTGAAGAGGTGCTTTTAAGAAAGCTTTTCTGAGGCTGTTGCCATCACAATCGAAAAATGTTTCTTTATCCTCCTGAATTAATGGCACTGCTGTTGTGGTTTTACCAGTCCAGGTAAATTGAGCACCATATATTTTGCCGACACCCAGCGATTTTTCATCAATAAATGATTCTTCATAAATAACTTTATAACTGTCACCTTTCTGCAATCCGAAAAAATCCACTGTCCAGGCAAAAATTTCGGATAACTCTCCTACCAGTGTGGGATGCAGACCCCCTGCAAGCATCGATTCCCAGAGAGATGTTTCAATAGTCCCCGAGGAATATCTGATTATCTTTTTTATTTCCTTCTTGTACCGGGTGATATTAAGCGAATCGTTAAAGCTGAAAACATAACAAGTTGTGGGATCATGCTCATAAACAAGGTATCTGACCTTTGCAATTGAGTCTGTATCGCAAAAAAGGGTATAATTATTCCCCGATCTGATAGTCCTGACATCAAAAACCGATGCGGAATTTTTAATTGCCTGGTCTATTTCCTGCAGGCTTACACCATGTTCCAGGAGAATCTGGGAGAGAAATCTGTTTGGTTTAATATATCCGGGGATCAGGCTGAATGAGTCAGAGGGAATTCCAAAAGTTAAAACCGGGCTTTTTAATTCATTTCTTTGCAAAGTATCACAAGGAACACCGGAGAGCCCGGCATTATCTTTTTGAAGATTTTTACAGGAAACTGAAAATAGTATTATTGACAGAAGGATAAGAAGTTTTCCTTGCGTGAACATCCGAACTAATTGATTAATTTTTAATTACAATGTTTACTATTCTGTTCGGTACTACGAAAATATTTGAAAGCGTACCAGTGGCAAGCCATTTTTTTGCCCTTTCGTCAGCCAGTACAATTTTAATTATCTCTTCTTTCTCCATATTTACCGGCAGTTCGATTTTGAAACGGAGCTTACCATTAAAAGAGACAGGATATTCAAAAATATCTTCTTTCAGCAATTCTTCGTTAAAATCCGGCCAGGGTTCATAAGCCAGAGTTTTAATGTGTCCCTGTTGCTGCCATAATTCCTCGGCAAGATGTGGTGCAAACGGAGATAATATTTTTGCAAAGGTGGAAACTGTATCTTTTGTAACCTTGCTTTTTTTCATTGCAAGGTTCAGGAATATCATCATTGCGGAAATTGCTGTATTGAAACGAAGATTTTCAATATCTCCTTCCACTTTTTTTATTGCCTGATGAAGTCCTTTCAGGATCTCTCCGTCTTCATCTCCAGTAATAATGTTTTCCGGATTTGAAAAGAATCTGAAGGTTCTCACGAGAAAGTTATAAACGCCTTTTACTCCTTTATCATCCCATGGTTTTGTAATGTCCAGCGGACCCATGAACATCTCATATAATCTGAGAGAGTCGGCGCCATATTTTGTGACCACATCGTCAGGATTCACCACATTCTTCAGCGATTTTGACATTTTTGCAACGATCTGCTTTACTTCCGTGCCGTTTTCGCTGTTATAGAATTTTCCGTCGCGTTCTTCGATCAGATCAGTAGCAATTTTTGCACCTTCCTCATTTTCATAAGCATACGCCAATATCATACCCTGGTTGAACAACCTCATATATGGTTCGTCTGTCGATACAATTCCGAGATCAAACAATACCTTATGCCAGAATCGGCTGTAAAGCAGGTGAAGGACAGCATGTTCGGCGCCTCCGATATAAAGATCGACTGGCATCCAGTATTTTTCTTTTGTGGGATCAAATATCAGCTTATCGTTTGAAGGATCAATAAAACGCAGATAATACCAGCATGAACCTGCCCACTGCGGCATTGTATTGGTCTCACGCCTTCCTTTACGACCTGATTTATCGGTTACATTCAACCACTCATTTGCGTTTGCCAGTGGAGATTCGCCAGTTTCACTCGGAAGATATTTTTCAAGTTCAGGTAGTTCAAGAGGAAGCTGATCTTCATCAATTAAAGTTATTTCGCCATCTTCCCAGTGAATGACAGGGAAGGGCTCTCCCCAGTATCTTTGCCTGCTGAAAAGCCAGTCGCGGAGCTTGTAATTTACCTTCTCTTTTCCAAGGTTCTTTGACTCGAGCCATTTGGTGATTTTTGCAATCCCTGCTTCCTTGTTCAATCCATTAATATCGATACCTGTTGATCTGTCCGATGAGTTAATATATATCCCATCTTCCGTCCAGCACTCTTTCCCTGCAATTATTCTCTTTTTCTGGTCATGATCCGTGACATCAGGGTCCTGGATGCAGACGATTGGCAGATTGAATTTTTCAGCAAATTCGAAGTCGCGGGTATCGTGAGCGGGAACAGCCATTATTGCACCTGTCCCATAACCGGTCAGTACG